>NZ_JBHWIJ010000348.1:0-8354 GCF_042732255.1 Kitasatospora sp. NPDC059803
CCGCCGCCGCCCGCACCGCCCCCCCCCCCCCCGCCCGGGGGGGGCGGCGCCGGGCCCGCCGGCGCCGCGCCCCCCGCCCAGCGGCTGGTGCAGGACCGGCCCGAACGCCAGCCCGGCGGCCGGACACGGGTGGCGGACGACGGCGACGTCCACCGTGTGCTGGGCGAGTTCGCGCGCCATGACCGCGACCGGCAGTTCCCGCAGTTCGAGCCGGGTGCCGGGGGAGGCGCTCTCGAAGTCGGTGAGCAGCGCGGCCAGGACGGCCGGCCCCAGCTCGGGCGGCACGGCCGCGCGCAGGGTGCCCGCCCGGCCGGTGCGCAGGTCGGCGGCGGTGGCGAGGAGGCGGGCGGTGCTCTCCAGCACCTCCTTCGCCTCCGCGAGCAGCAGCAGGCCCGCCGGGGTGAGTTCGACTCCGCGCGGGCCGCGGTCGAACAGGGTCACGCCGAGCTCGCGCTCCAGACGCTTGATCCGCTGGGAGAGCGAGGGCTGGGCGATCCGCAGGCGCTCGGCGGCGCGGCCGAAGTGCCGGTCCTCGGCGACAGCGCGGAAGTGGCGTAGGTGCCCCAACAGGTCCATGGCCAGCAATCATAGGCATTCTTATATCGATCTCTTCACCATAGTGGTCTTGGACTGGTGGCCCGTCGGCCTGTTTAGCTGAGGGTGACGACACGAACCACCTGGGAGACCACCGATGACGACTGCCCTCCGCCGCCCCCGTACCGTGCTGCCCGCCGTGGCCCTGCTCGCGGCCACCCTGCTGAGCGGGTGCGGCTCTGCGGGACTCAGTAGCCATGCGGGTGCCGGCACGCCCGCCGCGGTATCCAGCGCGATGCCTGCGGCAGATACGACGAGCGCTTCCTTCAAGGGGCTTGAGCAGCAGTTCGGCGCCCGCCTCGGCGTGTACGCGGTGGACACCGGCAGCGGCCGGGAGATCGCCTACCGGGCCGACGAGCGGTTCGCGTTCGCGTCCACGATCAAGTCGCTCGCCGCCGGCGCCCTCCTGCGCAAGGCCTCCGACGCGGAGCTGGACAAGGTGGTCGCGTACCGCCAGGAGGACGTGCTGTCGTGGGCGCCGATCACCTCGCAGCACGTTGCCACCGGCATGAAGGTGCGTGATCTGGCCGCCGCCGCGATCCAGTACAGCGACAACACCGCCGCCAACCTCGTCATGGCCGAGCTCGGCGGCCCGGCGGCCGTCCAGCAGTCGCTGCGCGACCTCGGGGACCAGACCACCAGCGTCGACCGCACCGAGCCCACCCTCAACGAGGCGACCCCGGGCGACACCCGCGACACCAGCACCCCCAGCGCCTTCGCCGCCGACCTGCGCCGCTACGCCCTCGGCGACGTCCTCGCGGAGGACCGGCGCCGACTGCTGACCGACTGGCTCGTCGGCAACACCACCGGCGCCCCGTACATCCGCGCGAGCGTGCCCACCGACTGGAAGGTCGGCGACAAGACCGGCAACGGCGGCTACGGCACCCGCAACGACGCCGCCGTCGCATGGCCCTCCGGCGGCCGGAGCCCGGTCGTGATCGTCGTCCTGTCCGACCGCGGCAAGGCCGACGCCACCTCCGACGACGCGCTGATCGCCCAGGCGACGAAGACCGTCGTCGGCGCCCTCGGCTGAACACCCCCGAGCAGCAACACCCCCGAACACCAAGAGCACCTGACCACCAAGAGCCCTGACCGCCAAGAGCGCCGACCACCAGGAGCCCCGACCGCCGTGATCCACCCCACCCGCCGGACCGCCACGGACGCCGACTTCACCAGACGCCGCTTCGCCCAGCTCGCCGCCCTGGGCATCGCCGCCGGAGCCGCGCCGATCGCCGCCTCGGCCCCGGCCTCCGCCTCGACCTCGACGTCCACCGACGCGAGTACGCCGTCCGCCTCCCGCCCGCACTACGACCGCGCCCGCCGCCTCGCCGGCGACGACCCCGTGCTGCGCGCCCTGGTGACGGCGCTGACCCCCGGCTCCGACCTTCCCCAACTGCCCGCGCCGGCGCCCGTCAAGCTGTTCGACAATCTCGTGTTCCTGAGCGCGGGTTGGGTCTCCGCGATGGCGGTGCTGACGGACGACGGCATCGTGCTGATCGACGCACTCACCTCCCCGGCCGACGCCGACGGCATCATCGTCCCCGGGCTGCGCGCGGTCGGAGCCGATCCGGCGGCGATCAAGCACGTCGTCCTCACCCACGGCCATTCGGACCACTTCGGTGGCGCGCAAACCCTCGCCGACCGCTACGGCGCCCGCGTGCACATGTCCCCGGCCGACTGGGACCTCCTCGCCCGCACCTGCCCGGCCGACGCCCCCGCCCGGGACCTCGACATCGCGGACGGCGAGCAGCTGACGCTCGGCGGCACGACGATCGAGCTGCACCACACTCCGGGCCACACCCCCGGCACCGTCTCGCCGGTCATCCCCGTCCGGGCCGGCCGCCGGCACCACAGCGCGATGCTGTGGGGCGGCCTCAACCCGCCCTCGACGGTGGAGGAGCTGCGCACCTTCCTCGCGCCCGTCCAGGCCTTCCGGGGTGTCATGCGCCGGGCGAACGTGGAGGTCGAGCTCTCCAACCACCCGAACGACCACGGCCTCGAACGCGCCGAACAACTGCGCCACCAGCCGCCCGGCGCCGCGAACCCCTTCCTCCTCGGCGGCCCCCGGACGCAGCGGTACATGGCGGTCATGGACGCGATGCTGCGCGGCCGGATCGCCGACGCCGAGGCTCCGACGGCCCGGGCCGTCGCGGCACCGCTCACCTGCTGCTGAGCGTCCGGATCATTCCCGACCGGGGGCGGACGTGCCGGGGGCGGACGTGCCGGGGGAGTGCGGCGCCTTCGAGTCCTGTTCCCCGAGGTGGGTGTCCAAGGCGGTGTTCAGGTCGGCCATGAACGCTTCGAACTGCTCCAGGAGCCGGGGCGGGTAGTTCGACATCGCGGCGTCGAGGCGGTGGGCGACCGGGTCGAAGAACTCCTCCGCCCGTTCCCGGATGTGCCCTCCGCCGCGCAGGGTGACGATGCGCCGGTCGGTGTGTTCACGGGCGCGGGTGATGTGTCCCGCGGCTTCGAGGCGGTTCAGGAGCGCGGTGGTCGCTCCTGTGGACAGGGAGATCCGCTCGCTGAGCCGTGCCGGTGACAGGGGGGTTCCGCGCTCCTCGGCGGCGGTGATCTGGAGCAGCGCGATGGCGTCGGTGGAGTGCAGGCCGAGCCAGGCGGCGAAGCGGCGGCCGAGCTCCGTGTAGTGGGTGCCGTAGATCCTCAGTGCCTCCGTCAGCCGCTCGCGCTGTTCCGCGACCATGTCGCGCTGTTCCGCGACCTTGTTGCGTTGTTCCGCGGCCTTGTCGCGCTTGGCCTCTTCCACGGGACCCTCCACCCTTGTCGTCCGCCGCGCGGTCACATCGGCATTCCAGGTTGACAACCTATCTCCATCATTTTACCTTCACTGTGAAATTACTTCACCATGGAGGTATCTGCTCGTGTCCGCCCCTGCCCCCACCCTCGGCACCACCACCGAGCCCTACCGATGGCGGTGGCTGATCCTGGCGGTCATGATCACGGCCGAGATCATGGACCTCCTGGACGCTTCGATCGTCAACGTCGCCGGCCCGGACCTGGAGGAATCCCTCGGCTCCGGCCCCGTCGGACTGCAATGGGTCATCGGCGGCTACGCCCTCACCCTGGGCGCCGGCCTGGTCCTCGGCGGCCGCCTCGGCGACCGGTACGGCCGGCGCCGGATGTTCCTGATCGGTCTGGCCGCCTTCACCGTGAGCTCGCTGCTGTGCGCGCTCGCGCCGAACATCGAGTCGTTGATCGCCTTCCGTCTGCTGCAGGGCACCGCCGGGGCGCTGCTGCTGCCCCAGGGCCTGGGCCTGCTGCGGGAGAACTTCTCCGGCCCCGAGCTCACCAAGGTCTTCGCGATCTTCGGGCCCGTCCTCGGTCTGGGCGGCATCATCGGCCCGGTCCTGGGCGGCTTCCTCATCGAGGGCGACTTCTTCCGCCTCGGCTGGCGATCGGTGTTCCTGATCAACCTGCCCACCGGACTCGCGGCCCTGATCGTCGCCGCGAAGTTCGTCCCCGACAGGGCGGGCAGCCGCACGGTACGGGTCGACATCACCGGCGCGGCCCTGATCGTGGCCTCGTGCGCCCTGCTCGTGCTGCCGCTGAACCAGGGACAGGAGGACGGCTGGCCGCTGTGGACCTGGCTGAGCATGGCCGCCTCCGTGATCGGCTTCGCCCTGTTCGCCCTTCAGCAGCGCCGAACGGCCGCCGCGGGCCGCGAACCGCTGGTGACCCCCGCCCTGCTCCGCAAGCCCGCCTTCACCGTCGGGCTCGGCGGCATCGCTCTGTTCTTCGGCGGGATGATCGGCACCCAGCTCGTCCTGACCCTCTACCTCCAGATCGGCAGGCACTTCACCGCAGGCGAGGCGGGACTGGGCAACCTGCCCCTCGCGGTGGGCACCGCGATCGGCGGCGCCGTCAGCGGCGCCTTCCTCGTGAACAGGATCGGCCGTGGCGTGCTCCAGATCGGACCGCTGGTCCAGCTCGCCGGTGCGGCCGCGCTGTGGTTCGAACTCGACGGCCTCGACACCGCCACCTTCTCCATCTGGGACGTCGTTCCCGGCACCGTCGTGGCGGGCATCGGCGCCGGCATGGTGATCGCCGCTCTGTTCAGCTTCATCCTCGCCGCCGTCGACGACCACGAGATCGGCTCCGCATCCGGAGTCCTGACCGCGGTCCAGGCGGTCGGCGGCTCCATCGGCGTCGCCGTCTTCGGCTCGGTCTTCTTCGACCAGGTCAGGACCGGCGACTTCACCACCGGCTTCCACCACGCGCTGATCGTCCAGGCGTGCCTGCTGGTGGCGTTCCTCGCCATCACCTTCCTCCTGCCCAGGGATGCCCGCCCCGACGAGGAGCAGCACGGCGCAACCCCCGAGGCCGCCACCGACCCCGGCACCAGGCACCTCACCGTCTGACGACGGGGCGGGAGACCGCGCCGCACCGGCGACCTGAGCGGCCAGGTCGGTGCCGAGACCCACGTGCACAACGACTACGCCACTGGCGGCCTGGAGCCGGCCCGGGTGGCCGGGGCCGGCTACCTGGTGCCTGCCGCAGCGCACGTGTCCTTCGCCCGCACCCCGGTGGCCGACGCTTCCGCAGGAGGCCGTCATTCCCGCGCGCCGAGGTGGTAGACGGTGACACCGCCGGCGCTCGCGACGGGACGGTAGCCGGCGGCGGGGAGGGCGCGAAGGGCTTCGGCCTCCTGGTCGGCGGGGAAGAGGCCGTCCCGCGGGTGGTCGGGGGCCGCGACCCAGTCGGGCTTCGCGCCGGGGCCTCCGGGGTAGTACGGGAAGAGGAAAACCCGGGTGCGGTCGGTGAGTTGGGGTGCGATGCCGTTGGCGGCCGCCACCTGCGCACCGTCCGGGATCACCCGCAGCACCCCGCGCACGGCGTCGGCCGTCGCGTCGCGCTGCCAGGTGGCGGGCCGGGCCAGCTCGGCGAGGGGGCGGAAGGGCAGGGCGGCGGCCGTCACCGCGAGCCCGACGGCCACGAGGCCGCAGGCCGTCCACCGCCGCAGGCCGTGCCGCGCGCGGAGCCGGGCCAGGGCGTCGGCGAGGGCGACGAAGATGATCGGCATCAGGACGGCGCCGTAGTGGAAGCCCGTCCCCCAGTAGGCGGGGTTGGTGGACCAGAACCGCCAGGCCAGGGTGGGGACCGCGAGCAGGATCAGTGGAGAGCGCAGGGCCAGGAACGCGGTGGGGGCCAGCAGCACGGCGACGGTCCCCCACTTCTGGGCGGGCAGGAGCAGCCTGGTCACGGGGTCGCCGGACGGACCGTCCACGTTGGACAGGTAGGTGTAGACGCCGTCGGGATTGAGGGCCGGGATGACGACCAGCACCACCAGCGCCACGGTGGCGGCGGCGAGCGCGACGACGGCCACGCCGAGTCGGCGGCGGCCGTGCCAGAACAGGTAGCAGCCGACGGCCACGACCGTCGCCGCCTGGTCCTCCTTCACGAGCAGCAACGGCAGCGCGCACCACGCGGCCGCGCGCCACCTCCGCAGCGTCAGCCGCTCCAGGGCGAAGGCCAACAGCGGTACGGCGAAGGCGATTTCGTGGAAGTCGAAGGCCACCGCCTGCTGCAGGCCGACCGACAGCCCGTACCCGACGCCGATGCCCGCGCCCGCCCACGGACCGGCCGCCCGCGCCGCCACCCTGGTCACCGGGACGGCGGACACGGCGAGCAGCGCCGCCTGGGCGACCAGCAGGGTCAGCGGGGAGGGGAACGCCCGGTAGAACGGTGCGAGGGTGGCCAGAATCGGGTGGAAGTGGTCCCCGAGCAGGTGGAACCCCGGCCCCTTCAGCTCGGAGACCGGCGCGCGGCCCTCGGCGTAGCCGCGGACGGCCTGCTCGAAGATTCCCAGGTCGAAGCCGGATGTGCGCAGGTGCAGATGGCGGGAGACGGACAGCGCGCCGTAGGCGGCGAACAGCACGGCGGCGAGCGCCCAGGGCAGCAGGGCGGTCCGGCCCGGCCGGGCCTGGGGCTGGGACTGGAGCTGGGGTTCGACCGTGGCGCGGGGTGCGCGGGGTGCGCGGGTCAGGGTCAGAGTCACGGGGCTCACCTCGCGGTAGGGCGGACGTGGGGCGACCCCCGAAGCGTCCGACCCGCCCTCTGAAGATCCGCTGAAAGAGCCTGAAAGCACTTTCAGGAACCGCGACACCCCCCGTGACATGCTGAGACGCATGCGCGTACTGGTGGTGGAGGACGAGACCCGGATGGCCGACGCCCTCCGGGACGGGCTCGAAGCGGAGGGCTACACCGTGGACGTCGTCCACGACGGCCGCTCCGGCCTCTGGTACGCGCGCACCGGCGACTACCGGGCGATCCTGCTGGACGTCATGCTCCCCGGCCTCAACGGCTACCGGGTCTGCGCCCAGCTGCGCCAGGAAGGCGTCACCACCCCGATCCTGATGCTCACCGCCAAGGACGGCGAGTACGACGAGATCGAGGCCCTGGACACCGGCGCCGACGACTACCTCGCCAAGCCCTTCTCCTACCCGGTCCTGGTCGCCCGGCTGCGGGCCCTGGTCCGCCGCGGCGGCGCCGAACGCCCGCCCGCGCTGACCGTCGGCGACCTGGTCCTCGACCCCGCCGACCGCTCCTGCCGCCGCGCCGGCACCCCGATCGCCCTCACACCCCGCGAGTACGCCGTCCTGGAGTGCCTGGCGGAACGCCCCGGCGAGGTCGTCGCCAAAACCACCATCCTCGACCAGGTCTGGGAGAGCGGCTACGAGGGCGACCCGAACATCGTCGAGGTGTACGTCAGCGCGCTGCGCCGCAAGATTGACGTCCCGTTCGGCCGGAACTCCATCCTCACCGTGCGCGGTACCGGCTACCGGCTGGACTCCCGTGGCTAGGCCGCCGCGGCCGCCCCGGCTGCTGCGCTCACTGCACTCACTGCGCTCGCTGCGGGCCCGTTCCGCCGCAGCGGCCGGCCTGGCCGCTGCCGCCGCCTTCACCACGGGCGCGTTCTGGCTCAGCCACAGCCTCTACGACTCCCAGTTGAACGACGCGAAGGTCGCCGCACAGGCCCGCCTCGACGTGGCGGTCGCGGACATGCGCACCGGCCACGTCCCGGCGAGCGGCCTGCTGCTCGGCGACCGCGTCTACGCCCTCGTCCTGGACTCCGGCCGGCTCCTGGAGGTCAGCCCCGACCTCGAACCCTTCCGTGCCCAGGTCGCCGCCCAGCTCACGCCGCTGCCCGAAGGCGGGCAGGTCTCCCGCACCCTCACACTCGACGCCCCCGTCCCCGCCACCGGCACCGGCACCGCGAACCGTCTGGCCCACCGCACCCTCCCCCTGTACGGGCAGAGCGCCGGCGGCATCGACGGCCGCGCCCTGCTGTCCGGCTTCGGCGAACCCGACCAGGGCGAGCGCACCGTCACCGCCTACCTGCTCGTACCGCCCTGGGACGCCGAACGCGTCCAGGAGTCCGTCCAACGGCTGCTGCTGGTCGCCGGGCCCTTCGCCGTCCTGCTGGTGGCCGCCATCGCCTGGGCGGTCACCGCCCGGGCGATGCGCCGGGTCGAGGCGATCCGCGCCCAGATGGCCTCCATCACCGCCCAGCACCTCGACCGGCGCGTCCCCGTCCCGCCCACCGCCGACGAGATCACCCACCTCGCCACCACCACCAACCAGACCCTCGAGAAGCTCGACCACGCCGTCACCGCCCAGCGCCGCTTCGTCGCCGACGCCTCCCACGAACTGCGCACCCCCCCCCCCCGCCCCCGCCCCCGCCCGGCGCGGGCCCGCCCCCCCCCCCCCCCCCCCCCCGGGGCCCCCCGCCGGCCCGCCCCCCC
>NZ_JBHWIJ010000349.1:0-3842 GCF_042732255.1 Kitasatospora sp. NPDC059803
CCAGCTACACCCAGGAAGAGCTGGGCAAGCTGCTGCACTGCAGCCGGACGAACATCACCCGGTACGAGACCGGTCAGCGCCGCATGCCGCCGGAACTGGTGGAGAAGGCCGACGAACTGCTCAACACGGGCGGTGCGTTGAAGCGGCTCTGGGGGAGGGTGGACTGGAACGCCGGGATTGAACACCCGGACTGGTTTCAGACCCATGCAGACATGGAGTCCGAGGCGCTCGGTGCCCGTGTCTACCAGTGCGGATACATGCATGGCTTGCTGCAGTGTCGGGAGTATGCGCAGGCGCTGTTTGCGGCTGGTGGTTCGACAGCGCTGATTGAGGAGCGAACGACTGCACGATTGGCTCGGCAGCAGCGGTTCCTCGTGCAGGACGGCCCCTTACTTCTGGCTGTTCTTGACGAAAGTACGATTCGGACGGTCATCGGCGGGCCCGAGGTGATGTATCGGCAGATGGAACACCTGCTGGCCATCTCAGAGCTATCGAACGTGATCATTGAGATCGCGCCGTTCGCGGACCGTAGGACCGTCATCCCCACGTCGATGGTCCTACTGGAGATGCCCGACGGGCAGAACTACGTCTACTCGGAGAGCTTGGATCGAGGGCATCCGAGCAATGATCCGGAAGTCGTCGCTGCACACCGGCGCGTCTATGATCGGCTTCGCAGTGAGGTACTCCCAGGGAGTAACTCGCTTGCGCTGATCCGTGATGCGCTGGAAGGGTACAAGGATGACGCGAAACGAGCTCGCCAGAGCCGTCTGGCGGAAGAGCAGCTACAGCGCTCCCAACGGCGGAGACTGCATCGAGGTGGCCCCCGGATTCCCAGGCCTCGTCCCCGTGCGTGACTCCAAGGACCCGCAGGGCCCGGCTCTCGTTTTCCCGGCCGCCGCCTGGGAAGCCTTCGTGATGGCCGTCCGTGAGGGCGACTTCCCGACGTAAGTCTCCAAGGAGCTGGCGATGGTGACCTGGCGGAAGAGCAGCTACAGCGCGGGCGACGCGGGCGAGTGCATCGAGGTGGCCCTCGCGTGGCGCAAGAGCAGCTACAGCGGCGACGATGGGGGCGAGTGCATCGAGGTGGCCCTCGGATCTCTTCCAGCCGGCATCCCGGTGCGCGACTCCAAGGACCCGCACGGGCCGGTGCTCGTCTTCCCCGCCTCTGCTTGGACGTCTTTCCTCTCCTTCGTCCAGGCCGGTGACTTCCCGGAGTAGTGATCCGCTGACGGGGGCGCGTCGCCTTCCGTGTGCGCCTGCCGCCTCCTGAAACGCGCCTTCTGACCAGGCGAAACGTGGATCGGTCCCTACGCTGGGTGTCGGCCCGCCAGCCCCGTCGAAGGACCGCGTATGCGCCGCTCCCGTCTTTTGCTGTCCCTGGCCCTGTCCGCCGTGACCGCCTCCGCCCTCGTCGCCGCCGATGCCGCGCCGGACGGGCAGGACGGGCCGGTCCCGTCGGTCAGCCTGCCGGTGCTCCGCGACCCGCAGGCCCAGCAGAAGCTCCACCGCATGACGGACCCGGTGCAGGACTGGGTGGAGTCCGGCGACCGGGCGGCGGACGGCTACGCCGGGACCGTGATCGACGCGTCGAACCAGCACGCCGACATCTACTGGAAGGGCGAGGCCCCGGCCGAGGTCCGGGCGCTGCTCGACGCGAACGCCGGCCCCGGCTACACCGTCGACGTTCACCAAAGCCCCTACTCCCGTGCCGAGATGCGTGCCGCGATCGACCGGTTCACCGCCGCTGTGGCGCCCGAGACATGGACGTCGATCGGCCCGCAGGAGGACGGCACCGCCATCGCGATCACGTACGTGCCGACGAAGGCGACCCGGCCGACCGGCGGCGCCACGACCGAGCAGGCGTACTCCCGGACGGCCGCCGAGATCGCCGGGATGCCGGTGACGGCCACCGTCGAGGGCATCCCGGCAGCGCTGTCCGGCAGCCGGCACTCCGACAGCGCGCCGTACTACGCGGGCGCCGAAGTCAACACGGGCAAGGCCTCGTTCTGCTCGACCGCGTTCAGCGGTTGGAAGGACGGGACGAAGGTGCTGCTGACCGCCGCACACTGCGGCAGCGGCCGGTACTACAACGGCACCGGCGGCTACATCGGCGACCTGTACGCGATCGGCGACGGTTTGGACGTCGGCATGATCGGGATCAACGGCAACGGCGCCGGCCGGTTCTACGACGGTGCCTGGTCGGACAGCGGCGGTTCGTCGCGACGCACGTACGGGGTCGGACGCAACAACGTGGGGGACCTCGTCTGCCTCAGCGGCGCCCAGTCGGGGTGGAAGTGCGACGTGGAGGTCAAGAAGGTCGATGTCGAGACGACGAACGACGAGGGGACGAAGATCAAGCCGGTGGACGTCGCGGAGTCGAAGGGTGGTGACCGACGGGCGATCGGCGCGAAGGGTGACAGCGGCGGCCCCGCACTCGCCAACCCGTCCGGCGCGAACGGCGACATGGAGGCTCGCGGCGTGATCGTGGCCGGAAGGTCGGCGGTCGGCTGCCCGGCTGGATCGACGGCCCACTCGACGACCTGCTACGCGCAGGTGCTCTACGTGCCGATGACGCCGGTGGTGAGCCAGATGGGCTTCTCGATCTCCTGACGGCAGCACGAGCGGGGAACCCCCCGTCGAGGAGGGGTGTCAGTTCCGCGGGTTGAGGCGGCGGGTGGGTTCCGCTGTCGACGGGTCCTCGGGCCAGGGGTGGCGGGGGTAGCGGCCTCTCAGCTCTGCGCGGACGGCGCGGTAGCCGTTGTGCCAGAAGGATGCGAGGTCTCCGGTGACGGCGGCGGGGCGCCCGGCGGGCGACAGCAGGTGGATGGTGAGGGGGACGCGGCCGGCGGCCAGGGCGGGGGCCGCCGTCCAGCCGAAGAGTTCTTGCAACTTGACGGCGAGAAAAGGGCGTTCGGTGCTGTAGTCGACCCGTATCTTCGAGCCGGACGGCACGGTGATGCGTTCGGGGGCCAGTTCGTCCAGGCGGCCTGCCTCTCCGGTGGCCCAGGGGAGCAGGCGTTGCAGGGCGGCGGTCGTATCAATGCGGGCGAGGTCGGCGCGGCGACGGGCGCGGGAGAGTTCGGGCTCCAGCCACTCCTCGGCGCGTTCCAGCAGCGCGGCGTCGGAGACGTCCGGCCAGGGGGCGCCGATGGCGGAGTGGAGGAAGGCGAGGCGTTCGCGCAGGCCCGGGGAGGGCCAGGTGAGGAGGGCGGAAACGCCCTCGCGGGCCAGGCCTTCGAGGATGGCCGTCCGGACGAGGGCCCGGTCGGGGCGGTTGAGCGGCTTCTCGGCGAGTTCGATCGCGCCCAGCGACTCGACCCGGCGGGAGACGACCTCGTCGCGGCGGGTGTCCCAGTGGACTTCCTCGCGGGATTCGAGCAGCGAGGCACCGGCGAGCCGGGCGGTGTCCTCGTCCAGTGCCGCCGCGTGCAGGATGCGGGCGGACGGGGAGCCGGCCGGGCGGTCGGCGGCTGCGATGGCGAGCCACGGCAGTGCGCCGAGGGCGGTGCCGGGCGCGAGTTCGGCCGCCGTCCCGGAGGCCATCAGGTACGGGCTGCGCTCGCCGGGGGCGGGGCGCTCTACCCGGGCGCGGGCGATGCGTTCGGGGAAGGCGAGGGCGACGACTAGGCCGGCGGCGGTGGTGTCGGGTAGTTGAGTGGCGGGTTCGGAGCCGGCGGCGCGCAGGAGGCGGCGGACTTCCTCGCGCCAGCGGCCGGCGTACGGGTCGTTGGAGGAGCGGACCGCCCCCCAGACCGCGCCGGGGGGGGGCCCCAGGGCGGGCGGGGGGGGCTCGGTGGCCAGGGCGAGCGACACCGCCGGGCGGCGGGCGCGGCCCGCCGGGG
>NZ_JBHWIJ010000349.1:3852-8350 GCF_042732255.1 Kitasatospora sp. NPDC059803
GGGGGGGGCGGGGGGGGGGGCGGGCCGGGGCGGCGCGCGTGGGGGGTGCTGATCCTCGCGCCCGGCGGGCGGGATTTTGGGTGGGTGGTGGCTGTGCCCCCCCGCCAGACCGCGCCGAGGTCGTCGCCGAGGGCGCGCGGCGGTTCCTCGGAGAGCAGGGCGACGACCTCGGCCGCTCGACGGGCGCCGACGGCAGGGGCCCCGTCGACGAGCGCGCGGCCCAGCCGGGGGTGCAGCCCGGTGCGGGCCAGGCGGACGCCGCGCTGGGTGGCCCGGCCGTCGGTGTCGACGGCGCCGAGGGCCTGGAGGGTCTGCCGGGCGGCGGCCATCGCCCCGGTGGGCGGGGCGTCGGGCAGGGCGAGGCCGGTGGCGTCCGGGTCGCCCCAGCAGGCGGCCTGGAGAGCGAACGTGGTGAGGTCGGCGAGGGCGATCTCGGGGGTGGGGAAGCGGGCGGCGAGGGCGTCCTCGGCCTCGTTCCAGCAGCGGTAGACGGTGCCGGGGGCTTCGCGCCCGGCACGGCCGGCGCGCTGGCGGGCGGCGGCGAGGGAGGCGCGGACGGTGACCAGGCCGGCGAGGCCCCGGGCGTGGTCGGTGCGCGGTTCGCGGGCGAGCCCGGCGTCGACGACGACGCGCACGCCGGGCACGGGGAGCGTGGACTCGGCGACGGCGGTGGCGAGCACGACGCGGCGGCCGTCCGAGGGGGTGAGGGCGGCGTCCTGGACGGCCTGCGGGGCGCGGCCGTGGAGTTGCAGGACGTCCGCCGCCACCGTGGACAGCTGTCCGGCGACACGGCTGATCTCGCCGACGCCGGGCAGGAAGCAGAGCACGTCGCCCTCCTGTTCGGCGAGGGCCCGCCGGACGGTGGCGGCGACGTGGTCGAGCAGCGCCGGGTCGACCCGGGTGCCGTGGGCGGGCCGGACGGCGCGCGGCGGCGGCGCCCACACCGTCTCGACCGGGTGGGAGACCCCGTGCGCCTCCACCACCGGCGCGCCGCCGAGGAGTTCGGCCCAGGCCTCGGTGTCGGAGGTGGCCGAGGCGCAGACCAGCCGCAGTTCGGGCCGCAGTGCCGCCCGGACGTCGAGGAGGAACGCGAGCGCGGTGTCGGCGTCCAGGTGCCGTTCGTGGCACTCGTCGAGGACGACCACGTCGACGCCGGGCAACTCCTGGTCGCGCTGGAGCCGTTGCAGCAGCACGCCGGTGGTGACCACCTCGACCACCGTCTCCGGGCCGACGCGACGGTCCCCGCGCACGGTGTAGCCGACCCGCCCGCCGACGGCCTCGCCCAGCAGCCAGGCCATCCGCCGGGCGGCGGCCCGGACGGCGAGCCGGCGCGGTTCGGCGACCAGCACGCGGAGCGTCGGACGCCCGGGATCGAGCAGCCCGGCCAGCGCGAGCGGCACCAGGGTCGTCTTGCCGGTGCCGGGCGGGGCGGCGAGGACGGCGGTGCCGGGCCCGTCCAGCGCGTCGTGCAGGGCGGGCAGGGCGCTGCGGACGGGCAGTCCGCGCCAGGCGGGGTTCAGCGAGCCGGGGTTCGGCAAGGCGTCAGCCCCATTCGGCGAGGCGGGGTTCAGCGAGCCGGGGTTCGGCAAGGCGTCAGCCCCGTTCGGCGACGAAGATCGCGGTGCCGGGGATCAGCCGCCCGCGCAGCGGGGACCAGCCGCCCCACTCCTGCTCCAGGCCGGCCGGCCACTCGGGCTCGACCAGGTCGGTCAACCGGAAGCCGGCGCCGACGAGTTCGCGGACCCGGTCGCCGATGGTGCGGTGGTGTTCGACGTAGCTGGCGCGCCCCTGCTCGTCCTCCTCGACGTAGGGGGTGCGGTCGAAGTAGGAGGAGGCGGCGGTGAGGCCCTCGACGCCGGGCTCGTCGGGGAAGGCCCAGCGGATCGGGTGGGTGACGGAGAACACCCAGCGGCCGCCGGGGCGCAGTACCCGGTGCACCTCGCGCATCAGGGCGGAGGTGTCGGCGCTGAACGGGACGGCGCCGTAGGCGGAGCAGGCGAGGTCGAAGGAGGCGTCGGCGAAGGGCAGGACGGCGGCGTCGGCCTGGACGACGGCGACGGGGGTGGCGCCGCGGCCGAGGTCGATCCGGCGGGAGTGCTGGAGTTGGCGGTGGGAGATGTCCAGGGCGACGGGGCGGGCACCGCGGCCGGCCAGCCAGCGCGAGCACTGGGCGGCGCCGGCGCCGATCTCCAGCACGTCCTTGTCCGCGACCTCGCCGAGCAGGTGGGCGTCGGCCTCGTCGAGGCCTTCGGGGCACCAGGTGAAGCGGTCGTCGCCGAGGAACTCCCCGTGCTCGTCCTGGTACTCGTCGGCGTTGCGGTCCCACCAGTGCCGGCTGGCCCGGCTGCTCTCCCCGGTGCCGGCCGCGCGCCGTACCGCGTCGTCGCCGTCGCCGTCAAGATCATGCAGGTCGGACTGGGGGGTGGTGGCCACGGTGATAATGCCCATCGCGTAGGGTGTGGAGTGCGGAAGCGCCGCTGCCGAGACCGGGCCCGTCAAGGACCCGATCCTGGCGGTGGCATCCGGGGAAGGGCCCCCTTCGGGCGCCACCGCAAGGTGCGCAATCGGAGGATATGGCCTGATCCATACCGGGCTCCACCGTCTTGCCGCTCTTGGCGTTGACCGTGCCTGGCCGTCCCCGTATGCTACAAGTTGCGCTGCGGGCCTGCGCGCCTCAGACGGAGCAGGTCGCGCTCGCATCTGTCGAAGACCCCACGGTCGCAAGACGGACGCCGGATTTCTCGCTGTGCGGGAATGCCGGTGCGCCGTGTTCTTGGCTGTCCGGCTTTCGGTGGGAGCGATACGGGCCCTCCGCGTGGCATTACCTACGACTTTCATGTCCGTACCGGAGCCCTTTTCCTAATGACGAGCCCCACCGACTCCTCCCTCAGCACCACCCCGCAGGTCGCGGTCAACGACATCGGCGACGCCGAGGCGTTCCTCGCCGCCATCGACGAGACCATCAAGTACTTCAACGATGGCGACATCGTCGAGGGCGTCATCGTGAAGGTCGACCGTGACGAGGTCCTCCTCGACATCGGTTACAAGACCGAGGGCGTCATCCCGTCCCGCGAGCTCTCGATCAAGCACGACGTCGACCCGCACGAGGTCGTCGCCGTCGGTGACAACATCGAGGCCCTGGTTCTCCAGAAGGAGGACAAGGAGGGTCGTCTCATCCTGTCCAAGAAGCGCGCTCAGTACGAGCGTGCCTGGGGCACGATCGAGAAGATCAAGGAAGAGGACGGCATCGTCACCGGTACCGTCATCGAGGTCGTCAAGGGTGGTCTCATCCTCGACATCGGCCTCCGTGGCTTCCTGCCGGCCTCGCTCGTCGAGATGCGCCGCGTCCGCGACCTCCAGCCCTACGTGGGCAAGGAGCTCGAGGCCAAGATCATCGAGCTGGACAAGAACCGCAACAACGTGGTCCTGTCCCGCCGTGCCTGGCTGGAGCAGACCCAGAGCGAGGTCCGCCAGACCTTCCTCACCACCCTGCAGAAGGGCCAGGTGCGCTCCGGCGTCGTCTCCTCGATCGTCAACTTCGGTGCCTTCGTGGACCTGGGTGGCGTCGACGGCCTGGTGCACGTCTCCGAGCTCTCCTGGAAGCACATCGACCACCCGTCCGAGGTTGTCGAGGTCGGCCAGGAGGTCACCGTCGAGGTTCTCGACGTTGACATGGACCGCGAGCGCGTCTCCCTGTCGCTGAAGGCGACCCAGGAGGACCCGTGGCAGCAGTTCGCCCGTACCCACCAGATCGGCCAGGTCGTTCCGGGTAAGGTCACCAAGCTGGTTCCGTTCGGTGCGTTCGTCCGCGTGGACGAGGGCATCGAGGGTCTGGTCCACATCTCCGAGCTGGCCGAGCGCCACGTGGAGATCCCGGAGCAGGTCGTCCAGGTCGGCGACGAGATCTTCGTCAAGGTCATCGACATCGACCTCGAGCGTCGTCGCATCAGCCTGTCGCTCAAGCAGGCCAACGAGGCGCTGGGTGCCAACCCGGCCGAGGTCGAGTTCGACCCGACCCTGTACGGCATGGCTGCCTCGTACGACGACCAGGGCAACTACATCTACCCGGAGGGCTTCGACCCCGAGGCGAACGACTGGCTGGCCGGCTTCGAGAAGCAGCGTGAGGAGTGGGAGCGCCAGTACGCCGAGGCGCAGTCCCGCTTCGAGCAGCACCAGGCCCAGGTCATCAAGAGCCGTGAGGCCGACGCCGAGGCCGCTGCCGAGGGTGGCGACGCTGTCGCCGCCGCTGCCGGTGGCTCCTACTCGTCCAGCAGCGACGAGGGCTCCGGCGCTCTCGCCTCGGACGAGGCCCTGGCGGCCCTGCGCGAGAAGCTGGCGGGTGGCCAGAGCTGAAGCTCTGACCCGCTGCCAGTGCCTGGCGCATAGCTGAACGGTGGGGGGCCCCCCCCGCCCAACACGAGGGGGGGCGGGGCTAGTGTAGCCGGGTTGAGGGGGGGGGTGTGGGGGGGGGGGTGGGGTGGTGGGGGAGGGTGTTTGT
>NZ_JBHWIJ010000350.1:0-4811 GCF_042732255.1 Kitasatospora sp. NPDC059803
GGTCACACCGATGTCCCGCGCCGCTTTCGCGTATCCGGACCTAACGCGAGGCGCGCAGCTCCGGCAGCTGAATCAGCTCGGTCTCGTCCTCCGGGGTCAGGTCCACCACCGCGGGCGCGCCCGGCGCAGGCTCGGCCGCCGGCTGCGACGCCTGCGAGCCGGCCACGGCCTCCTGCACCTCACGAGCCTCCTGGGCCTCCTGCGCCTCGGCCTTCGCCTGCGCGGCCACCGCCTCGTCGCCCACCACGTCGGCCAGGTCCGTGCGCTCGCCCAGTTCGGCGACGCTGCCCACCGCGGGCGCCGGGGCCGCCGCCCGCACGGCCGCGCCCGCACCACGGCCGAAGAAGCTGAAGCCCGGCCCGCGCACCGCCCCGGACTGCGCCGACCGCGGCCGCTGCCGCTCCACCGGCGCGGGCGCCGCGACCGGAGCGGACGGCGTCCCGCCGAGCTGCCCGACCGTGGCGGTCAGCGCCGGGCGCACCGGCGCGGGCCGCACCGACGCCTGGGTCTGGTCCTGTGCCTGTGCCTGTGCCTGTGCCTGTGCCTGTGCCTGTGCCACCGGAGCCTGCTCCGGAGTGGGCACCGCAGGGGCCACCGGCGCCGGCACCGAGGGCGCCACCACGGCAGCCACGGGCACGGGCGCCTGGGCCGCAGCGGCCGGCGCCGTACGCGCCCGCAGCGCGACCGCCGAGCCTGCCGTCCGCTCCCGCCGCGCCTCCTGCTCCGCCGCCCGCCGCTCCAGCACCCGCAGCACGGACGCGGCACGGACGAACGCGGCCGGGCTGGCCGGGTACTTCGGGCGGCTCGCGGCGAGCGCCCGCTGGGCCGCCTCGGCCTCCTTGAGCGCCTGCTCGGCCACCGTCACGGCCCGCTCCCGCAGCAGCCGGGCGATCTCGGTCTCGGCCTTCGCCAGCCGCGACTTCTCCGCCGTCAGCCGCCGCCCGAACCGGGTGGCCCGCTCCTCGGCGACCTCCGCCGCGTACTCGGCCTCCGCCAGCTGCTCCTCGAACCGCTCCTCGGCCCGCAGCCGCTGCGCCGCGGCCATCTCGGCGGCCGCCCGGGCCGCCTTGTCCCGCTGCCGCAGCAGCAGCGCGAAGCCGAGCGTCGCGACGACCGCCGCGACACCCACCGAACGCACCAGGACGGCGTCCTGACTGAAGAGCAGGGCGGCCAGCGCAGCGACGAGCAGCACGCCGGCGGCGGTGGGGGGGAAGATCCGGCCGAGGACGGAGGAATGACGGTGGCGTCCGCGAGACATGCCAAGAAACTAGCGTGCGAATTGGGGCCGTGTCAGCCCAGGGTCCTCTTCCGCCCTTGACAGTGCGCAAGTTTTACCGCACGTGCCCGGCGTTTCACTCAAGATCACGAAAAAGGACCTGCTCAGCGGGGCGAGGGCGCCGGGCCGCTCGGATCGTCGTGGTTCTCCGGCAGCTTGCACACGTGCTGCAACCAGAGCGCCGCCGCGATCACCGCGGCCCCCGCCAGCACCGCGAGCCCGGCCGTGACGGCCTGGTCCTTGCGCGCCGACACGTCCAGCTCGCCCAGCAGGAAGATCCCCGCGCCCGCGTAGACGCCGGTGACCACCGCCGAAACCAGCGCGCTGGCCTGCCCCAGCACCACCGCCCGGGCCGCCAGCAGCGGGTCGACGCCCTTCGCGCCGGGCTGCCGCTCGCGCACCGCCTTCAGCCGGGACCGCAACGAGAGGGCGGTCGCCAACAGGACCACCGCCACCGCCGCCAGCACCACCGGCGCCGCGACCGGCACGGCCGGCAGCGTGTCCAGGGAGGCCCAGAGCTTGGCACCGGCCCAGGACAGCGCCGTGGTAGCAGCGGTGATGCCGACCAGCAGGCGGAGGCGAAGCAGCTTCACTCGGAGGAGGTCCTTCCCGGGGTTACCAGAGCCGGCCGTCGCCCGGTGGCCCGGCGCGGCGGCGCCAGGCCACCGTACCGGGCCCGACCGGGCGGGCACCCGCGCGAACGGCGGACACCTACTCGTACGGCCGGGCCCCCCGGTCGAGTTCCCCGGCCGTCCTCACCGGGCCGCCGGGCCGCGGCCGGTCACTCCGGCAGCGTCAGCCGGATGTCGTCCCGCCGCCGGACGCCCTGCGCGCCCGGGCCGCCGAGCGCGTCCAGCAGTGCGCCGACCTGCCCGTGCCCGGGCACCTCGGCCTCCGGCTGGGCGTCCAGCCAGGGGGCGAGCACGAAGGCCCGCTCGTGCGAGCGCGGGTGCGGCAGCAGCAGCTGCGGGTCGTCGCTGAGCACGCCCTCGTAGGCCAGGATGTCGACGTCCAGGGTCCGCGGACCCCAGTGCACCGTCCGGACCCGCCCGAAGGCGTCCTCGATCGCGTTGCCGCGCTCCAGCAGGTCGCGCGGCGGCAGCGAGGTGCGCAGCACGACGACCGCGTTGTAGTAGTTGGGCTGTTCGTCCGGGCCGCCGACGGCCTCGGTCTCGTAGACCGCGGAGACGGCCTTGATCTTGAGCCCGGGGGTGTCGGCGAGCGCGTCGACGGCGCCCTGGAGGGTGTCCAGGCGGTTGCCCAGGTTGCTGCCGAGTGCGATCACCGCGCAGTGCTGGCTGTGCAGTGTGGTGTCGGCGGAGTCCACCCGGCTCTCCAGGTCGAACGTGGTCGGCGAGGCGGTCGGGTCGCTGGTGCTCATCGAGATCCCTCTGCAACTGGAACGGGGCGCACGGCGGCGGTCATGCGCGGCCCCGGTGAATGGTCACGGTCACGTCGTCGAACGGCACGGTGATCGGGGCGTCGGGCTTGTGCACGGTCACCTCGACCTCCTCGACCGCTTCGTGCTTCAGGCACTGGTCGGCGATGCGCTGGGCCAGGGTCTCGATCAGGTCGACCGGCTCCCCGGCGATGATCGCGGTGACCTCCTCGGCCACGAGGCCGTAGTGCGCCGTGCGGGTGAGGTCGTCGCCGGACGCGGCGGGGCGGGTGTCCAGGTACAGCACGAGGTCGACCACGAAGGTCTGGCCCTCGATGCGCTCGCGCTCGAAGACGCCGTGGTTGCCCCGGGCACGCAGCCCCCGCAGGGTGACGCGGTCCAGCAAACGAATCACTGCTCCCAGTCGGACGGGCCCCACCCGGAGAATGGCATGGACGGGCGGGGCGAAGGCGGGCAGCACACCCGCCACTCCGTTTCGAATCTACCCGCGGGCGCTGACAACGTCTGACCGTCCTACCCGGCACGAACCGTCGCCACGCGCACCGGAATGGCGATTGACGTGAACGTTCGGTGACCACTCGGGAATTCCCGGGCGACCTCCCGGCGGCGTTTTCCGAAGGCCGCCCGAATCAGTCCTCGTCCTCGTCGTCGCCGCTGGTCAGAACGGGTGAACCGTGGTGCGACCAGAGCTTCCACCCGCCCGGGGTACGGCGGAACAGATTCGTGGATACGACCTTTCCGCCGACCAGCGGACCGAGTTCCCCCTCCTCCTCCGCCTCGCCGCCGGAGAGGATGTTCTCGGTGCACGTGACAAGGGCCACATCTCCGTGGACCTCGGCCTCGACATCGGTCAGGAAGAACTGGATGTACTCCGTGTTCATCATGATCAGCATGTACGAGCGGGTCACCTGCGCCCGCCCGCGCAGCACCGGCCAGCCGGGGTGCACGCACACCACGCCGCCCTTGTCGTCCGCGTCCGCGGCCCCCAGCCAGGCGTCCTCGACCGCCTCCAGGTCCCCCTCCTCCAGTGCCTGGTAGAGCGCCTGGTTCGCCGCGAGCACCGCCTCCAGGTCCGCCTCGCGGGCCTGGCCGGCCGTTCCGCCGCTCAGCCTGCCGTCACCTGTCACAGACCCTCCCTCACCCCTTGCCGGGCCGCGTGCTGCCAGGCCGCGACCACCCGGACGGCGTCCGCCGTGCCGGACACGTCGTGCACCCGCACCGCCCAGGCGCCGGCCTGGGCCGACAGCACCGACACCGCGGCGGTCGCGTCGTCGCGCTCCCGGGCCGGGCGCAGCGCCCCGGATTGCGGGTCGGCCAGCAGCGTACCCAGGAACCGCTTGCGCGATGCGGCGACGAGGACGGGACGGCCGAGCGCGGTGAGCGCGTCCAGCCGGCCGAGCAGCGCCCAGTTGTGCTCGGGGGTCTTGGCGAAGCCGAGCCCCGGGTCGAGGATCAGCTGGTCCTCCTTGACCCCGGCCGCCAGCAGCGCGTCCACCCGGACGGCCAGCTCGGCGACGACGTCCGTCACCACGTCCCGGTAGACCGCCAGCCGCTCCATGTCCGCGGACTGGCCGCGCCAGTGCATCACCACGAAGGGCGCGCCGGTGTCGGCGACCACCTGTGCCATCGCCGGGTCGGCGAGCCCGCCGGAGACGTCGTTGACGAGCGCGGCACCGGCCGCCACGGCCTGCTCGGCGACGGAGGCCCGCATGGTGTCGACCGACACCACGACCCCGGCGGCGACGAGCTCGCGCACCACCGGCAGCACCCGGCGCAGCTCCTCCTCCTCGGGCACCCGCTGCGAGCCGGGCCGGGTGGACTCGCCCCCGACGTCCACCAGGTCCGCACCGCGGGCGCGCAGGGCGAGCCCGTGCGCGATCGCCTTGGCGGGGTCGTGCCAGAGGCCGCCGTCCGAGAAGGAGTCGGGCGTGACGTTGACCACACCCATCACGGCGCAGCGGTCGAGCCGCGGCAGTCCGGCCGGCAGCGAGAAGGACGGCGAGTTGCTCATGTGCCCATTATCGAACGGGGCGCGCCCCGCGGGTAGTGGGGGGGGGGCGCCGGGGTGGGGGGTGCGGGCGCCGGGGCCGCCGCCGCCGCCCGGGCTGGGCAGCAGCACCGCCGCTGCCGTGGTCG
>NZ_JBHWIJ010000350.1:4821-8341 GCF_042732255.1 Kitasatospora sp. NPDC059803
CCCGGGGGGCGCCCCGAGAGGCGGGCGGCATCGCCCCCGCCCCCCCACCCAGGCCGGCCGCGCCGCCTCGGGCCGGGGCGGCGCCGCCCCGTTGGTCGCGGCGGTGCCTCAGGCGGCCTCGGTGACGTCGCGGGCGCCCGGGGTGGGCATCAGGCCCTCCCGCTGGCGCCGGCGGCCGAAGCGCGGCATGCCGAGGGTGATGAAGGCCTCGGCCTGCATCGCGGCGAAGCCGATCCGCGGCAGGTCCCGGGTGTTCGGGAAGACCAGGAAGCGCGGTTCCCACTCGGGCTGGAACTTGGCGTTGAACTTGTACAGCGATTCGATCTGGAACCAGCGCGAGAGGAACACCAGCAGTCCGCGCCAGGCCCGCAGCACCGGGCCGGCGCCGATCCGCTCGCCGCGGGCCAGCGCCGAGCGGAACATCGCGAAGTTGAGCGACACCCGGCGCACGCCCATCGCGGGCACGGCCTGGAGGGCTGCGACGATCAGCAGCTCGTTCAGGCCCGGGTCGGCCGCGCGGTCGCGGCGCATCAGCTCCAGCGAGATGCCGTCCGGCCCCCAGGGCACGAAGTGCAGCACGGCCTTCAGGTCGTCGCCGCTCTCGCCCTCCTCCGGGGCCTTGTGGGCGGTGACCACCACGCAGTCGTCGTCCAGCGGGTCGCCGAAGCGTCCGAGGGCCATCGAGAAGCCGCGCTCGGTGTCGGTGCCGCGCCAGCGGGCGGCGGCGTCGGCGATCCGCTGCTTCTCCTCCACGCTGAGGTCGCGGACCCGGCGCACCTGGCAGGAGTAGCCGTTGCGCTCGATCCGCTTGACCATCTGGCGGACGTTGCGCATGGCCCGGCCGGCGAGCGAGAAGGTGGCGGTGTCGACGATCGCCTCGTCGCCCAGCTCCAGCGCGTCCAGGTCCGCCTCGCGGGTCCAGACCTCGCCGCCGACCTCGCTGCAGCCCATCACGGCCGGCACCCAGGCGTGCTCGCGGGCCTCGGCCATGAACACCTTGATCGCGCCCGGCCAGGCCTCGACGTCGCCGACCGGGTCGCCGGAGGCGAGCATCACGCCGGAGACCACCCGGTAGGAGATCGCGGCCTTGCCGGTGGGCGAGAACAGCACGCTCTTGTCGCGGCGCAGCGCGAAGTAGCCGAGCGAGTCGCGCTCGCCGTGCCGGGTGAGCAGCTCGCGGACCTTCTCCTCGTCCTCCGGGGTCAGCTCCGGCTTGGGCTTGCCCGGGCGCAGCGCCAGGTAGGCGGTGGTGAAGGCGGTCAGCAGGCCCAGCCCGCCGAGCAGGTAGGCGACCAGGTCGGACATCCGGACGTTGTTGTACCGGATCGGCCCCTCGAAGCCGAACAGCCCGTACACGACGTGCTGGAGGCGCTCGGGCAGGGCCGGGTAGCCGATCTCGTACTTGGTCCGGGTGCTCACGATCAGCAGGCCGAGCAGCACGCTGACGGCGCCCATCACGATCAGGTTGACCAGCGCCCGCCAGCGGGTGCGCGGGTCGGCCTTGGCGTAGAACTCGCGCTGGTGCACCAGCATCACCACGAAGACCGCCAGCGAGACCACGGCCGGGCCGACCTGGTGCCAGCGCACGATGTGCAGCGCGGCGCCGACCGGCAGCAGCACGCACACCGCCCGCCAGGCCCGCCGCTTGCGCCGGCGCAGCGCGTGCGCGAGCAGCACCAGCAGCAGGCCGACCATCATCGTCCCGACCGCGGCCAGCGAGGTGGTGCCGCCGGGCAGCTGCCCGGTGAAGGTGTGCATCTTGGAGTGCCGGAGCTTGGGGAACACCGCGCTGGCGATGTCGACCAGGCCGATCAGCAGACAGGCGTACCCGACCGCGCGGGGCAGCCAGGCCCTCGGAACGGCCGCCGCCTGGGTGCGAAGCGTCTGCAGGCCGCGTCGACGACGCGGCTGCTCGGGGCTCGGCTCAACGGACACGGGAACGCTCATGGAAGCTCAGCGTAGAGGCTGCGGGACGCCGTCCGGTCACTCCGGGGGAGCACGTGTGATGGACCTTCAATGCCTTTTCCTTCATCAGGCAATGCGCATACCAAGGATCCGGAAACGGTCGGTAAACCGGTGCCGTGGGCGCGCTGCGGTGGAGCCGGGGACGGAGCCGAAGCCCTGCCGCCGCGTGGCGCGGCAGGGTCCTCCGGTACGCCGTACGTACGGTGGACGCCGCATTCTAGGGCGCCGGTTGCCTGCGGCTCCCCCCGCCCTCCCAGCTCGCCCGGGCATCCGGACAGCCTAGTCGCGGTGGCCGGAGCTGACGGGCCGCCAGACGATGAGGCGTGCACCGACAGTGTCCCATCGGAAGGCCGACTGCATGGAACTGACCAGCGACGCACTGGTGAACTCGCTGCTCGCACTCGGCGCCGCGGCTCTCGTCACCACCCTGTGGCTCTGGCCGCGGCTGGCGCGCCAGCGCCCGCTGCCCGTCCTCGGCCGGATCGGCCTGCTGACCGTCACTCAAGTCGCGGTCGTGGCCGTGCTGGCGCTGGCGGTGAACAACTCCTTCGGGTTCTACACCTCGTGGGACGACCTGCTCAGCCCCGGCAGCACCAAGCTCGCGCTGACCAGCAACGAGAACCACAAGGGCGGCACCTCGGCCTCGGACACGCCGGTCCAGCCGACCACCGAGGGCGGTCTGGAGACCGTCACCGACCTGCCCAAGGGCCCGCCCGAGGAGACCGGCAAGGTCGAATCGGTCCGGGTCACCGGCAAGGAGACCGGGCTGTCCGACCAGCTGTTCGTCTACCTGCCGCCCGAGTACTTCGACCCGAAGTTCGCCCTGGTCCGCTTCCCCGTCCTGGTCGCCATCTCCGGCTTCCCCGGCACCACGCTCAACCTGATCAAGGAGCTGCCCGTCCTGCGCACCGCGGGCGAGCTGCAGAAGTCCGGCAAGATGCCGCCGACCATCGTGGTCATGGCCCGCCCGACGGTCGCCCCACCGCGCGACACCGAGTGCGTGGACGTCCCCGGCGGCCCGCGCGCCGAGACCTGGTTCACCAAGGACCTGCCGGAGGCGCTCCGCACCGCCTACCGGACGGGCCGCTCGGCCGCCTCCTGGTCCGTCTTCGGCTACTCGACCGGGGGCAGCTGCGCGCTGCGGCTGGCGATGCGCTTCCCGAACGTCTACGGCAGCGGGGTGGGCCTGCACAGCGAGTACAAGGTCAAGGAGGACCAGTTCACCGGCGGCGACCTGTTCGCCGGCGACGCCGCCCTGGCGCAGCAGAGCGACCTCGACTGGCGGCTGACGAACCTCCCGGCCCCCGCCCTCTCGCTGCTGGTGGTCTCCTCCCGCAAGGAGGGCGACTTCGCGCAGACCCTCCAGTTCGTCGGCCACGCCCAGCAGGTCGCCGCGGCCAACCCGCAGTTCAAGGTCGACTCGCTCTACCTGGACGACGGCGGCCACAACTTCGACAGCTGGACCCGTGAGCTGCCGTCCTCGCTGGAGTGGATCGGCGAGCGGCTCGGCTGACGCGGGCGGGTGGCGCGGGCGGGTGGCGCGGGCAGGCGGAGG
>NZ_JBHWIJ010000351.1:0-8336 GCF_042732255.1 Kitasatospora sp. NPDC059803
TGCGCGGGGGGGCCTGCGCGGCCCCCCGGGATTCCGCCGCGGCCCTCCGCTGGCCCTCCTCCTCGGCGCGGCGGCGGGCTTCCTCCTCCGCCCGACGGCGGGCCTCCTCCTCGGCCTTGCGCCGGGCCTCGGCGGCGGCCCGTTCGGCCTCCTCCTTGGCCAGCCGCTCCTGCTCGGCCTGTTCGGCCCGCAGCTGCGCCAGCACTTCCTGCCGCTTGCGCTCGGCGGCCTCGGCCTCGGCCTTCTTGCGGGCCTCCTCGGCGGCGCGCCGCTCGGCCTCTTCGCGGGCGAGCCGCTCCTGCTCGGCGCGGGCGTCCTTCTCCTGCTCGGAGAGCGGCAGCTCGCGGTCGAGCCGGTGCCGGATGGCGGTGGTGACGAAGCCGGGGGCCTGGCTGCCGTCGACGACCAGGTAGCGCGCCGGGTCGGCGGCCGCGAGGGCGAGGAAGCCGGCCCGGACCCGCTGGTGGAACTCGGTGGGCTCGGACTCCAGCCGGTCGAGCGCCTCGGTGAAGCGCTCCCGGGCCCTGGTCGGGTCGACGTCCAGGACGACGGTCAGGTCGGGCAGCAGCCCGCCGGTCGCCCAGCGGGAGATCCGGGCGACCTCGGTGGCGGCCAGGTCGCGTCCGGCGCCCTGGTAGGCGATGGAGGAGTCCATGTACCGGTCGGTGATCACCACGGCGCCGCGGGCGAGGGCCGGCCGGATGACGTTCTCGACGTGCTCGGCCCGGTCGGCGGCGTAGATCAGCGCCTCGGCGCGGTGCGACAGGCCGGTGTTGCCGACGTCCAGGACGAGGCCGCGCAGCCGCTGGCCGACCGGGCTGCCGCCGGGCTCGCGGGTGAGCACGACCTCGTGCCCCTTGCCGCGGATCCACTCGGCGAGCGCCTGGGCCTGGGTGGACTTGCCGGCGCCGTCGCCGCCCTCCAGGGCGATGAAGAAGCCGGTACCGGCGCCCTGGCGCGGGGCCGGGCCGACGGCGCCGCGCACCGCGTCGACCAGGTCCCGGCCGAAGGGCGCGGTGCCGCGCCGGTCGTCGGTCCGCAGCAGGACGACGGCGGCGAGGACCAGCGTGAGCAGCCCCGAGGTGGCGACGGCCAGGGCCGCACCGCCGTGGATGAAGGTGAACGAGCCGGGCTCGACCGTGCCGTACTCGACGTCCCCGTACGCCGCGGCGATCAGCGGGACGATGACCAGCGCGGCGCCGACCACGACCCGCAGCACCGCGTACAGGTGCTCGGTGACCTTCGGCAGCCGGGCCTCCTCGACCTCCTGGCCGAGCAGGGTGCGCCCGGCGGAGACGACGATCCCGGCGGTGAGGCCGGCCAGCACGATGAGGGCCAGGACGAGGACGAAGTCCAGCACCAGCCCGGCCAGGATCAGCGCCACACCCTCGGTGAGCAGCGCCAGCGCGAGCAGGCGGCGGCGGGAGAGCGCGGGCAGCGTGGCCCGGGTGAGCCGGGAGCCGAGGGCGGGCGCCGCGGTGGCGGCGAGGACCAGCAGGCCGTAGCCGATCGGCCCGGCCCGGTGCTCGGCGGCGGTGAGCAGCGCGAGCGCGGCGACGCCGGCCATCGAGGCGTACCCGGCGGCGACGGCGAAGGTGAAGTACGGGGCGCTGCCGGTGCGGCCCTTGCTCAGCGCGGGGCCGGGCGTGGCGTCGGTGGGGGCGCGCAGGCCCTGCAGCGGCGAGTGCGGGGCGACGGCCACCGGGCCGACGGGCAGCTGCTGGAGGTAGTCGCGGGCGGCCGAGGCGGCGAACAGGCCGGCCGCGCCGAGCGCGGCGAAGGTGACCTGGTGGGCCCGGAGCCAGTCCGAGCCGAGAGCGGCGCCGATGTTGTTCAGCAGGGTGAGGGCGACCAGGCCGGCGGCCGCGAGCGGCAGGGTGGCCCAGCCGGTGAAGCGGTCGATGCTCCGGACGGTGTCCAGGTGGGCGGCGGCGGGCCGCTGCTCGGCGGCGGGGGCGTACGGATCGGCGGGCGGCAGCAGGCCCGGGACGGCGGCGTCCTTGGCGATCCCCCGGACCCGCTCGGCGGCACCGGTGACGAACACGGTGGCGAGCAGGACGTAGGCGGCGGCGCCGGAGGGCTTCGGGCCGGAGCCCAGCCAGACGGTCCACCAGGGGGCGAGGCCGATCAACAGGGCGCACAGCGCGTCGGCGCCGAACAGCGTCCAGCGCCGGTCCAGCCGGCCGGCGACCAGTCGGTGCACCGGTCCGAGCAGCGCGACGCCGACCAGCCCGGTGGCCGCCAGCCGGACGGCGAGGACCGCCGTGACGGCGAAGGCGAGGCTGCGCGGCAAGGCGCCGAGCTGACCGCCGAGGGCGACGGCGATCACGGTGAGCGCGAGCAGCACCAGCAGGCCGAGCCGGTCGGCGGTGCCGCCGATCAGCTGGGTGGTCCACAGGCGCCGGTAGGGGCGCGTCCGCAGCAGCGCGCGAGCCCGGTCGACCGGGGTCCCGGCTGGCGCGACCTCGGGCAGCCCGGACGTGGCGTCGCGGGCGGCCGGGGCGGCGCTGGGGGTGGGCTGCTCCTCGCTCGTCATACGGTCAGCGTAGCGGGCTGGGGTTGACCGGAATGAGATGAACGGGGTTCCGGATCCCGCTCATCACCGGGTTGTGACGTTCCGCGCACACCGTCCGACCGGCCTCGGGCCCGCGTCCCCGGGGTGGGGTCGCGGGCCCGTAAGCGCTGGCGGGGCACTGGCGGAGGCGCTGGCAGCGGCACCGACGGAGCCCCCTGCCGGAGGATCCGGAGGAGATCAGCCCTCGTCGGTGGCCGCGGCCTTCCCGACGGCGGTCTTCTTGGCCGCCGTCTTCTTCGCCGCGGTCGCCTTCGTCGCGGTCTTCTTGGCGGCGGTCTTCTTCGCGGCCGCGGTCGTGGTGGCCGCAGTCTTGGTCGCCGTCGCCTTCTTGGCCGGGGCCTTCTTCGCCGGGGCCTTCTTCGCCGTCTTCTTCACCGGCCCGCGCGCCCGCTTCTCGGCGAGCAGCTCGTAGCCGCGCTCCGGCGTGATGGTCTCGACCTCGTCGTCCTTGCGGAGCGTGGCGTTGGTCTCGCCGTCGGTCACGTACGGCCCGAAGCGGCCGTCCTTGACCACGACGGGACGCTCGCTGACCGGGTCGGTGCCCAGCTCCTTGAGCGGCGGGGCGGCGGCGGCCCGGCCGCGCTGCTTGGGCTGGGCGTAGATGGCCAGGGCCTCCTCCAGGGTGACCGTGAACATCTGCTCCTCGTCGGTGAGCGAGCGGGAGTCGGTGCCGCGCTTGAGGTACGGGCCGTAGCGGCCGTTCTGCGCGGTGATCTCCACGCCCTCGGCGTCGGCGCCGACCACGCGCGGCAGCGAGAGCAGCCGCAGCGCGTCCTCCAGGGTGACGGCGTCCAGCGACATCGTCTTCAGCAGCGAGGCGGTGCGCGGCTTGACCGCGTTCTTGCCGGTCTTGGGCGTGCCCTCGGGCAGGATCTCGGTCACGTAGGGGCCGTAGCGGCCGTCCTTGGCGACCAGCATGTTGCCGCTGACCGGGTCCGGGCCGAGCTCGAAGTCGCCGCTGGGCTTGGCCAGCAGTTCCTCGGCCAGCTCGACGGTGAGCTCGTCCGGCGGCAGCTCGTCGGGGATGTCGGCGCGCTGGCCGGGCTCGCCCTCGACGTCGGAGGCGCGCTCGACGTACGGGCCGTAGCGGCCGACCCGCAGGGTGATGTCGTCGCTGATCCGGAACGAGCTGATCTCCCGGGCGTCGATCGCGCCGAGGTCGGTGACCAGTTCCTTCAGGCCGCCCAGGTGGTCGCCGTCGCCGTTGCCGGCCTCGGCGGCGCCGCCGGTCGCGTGGCCGTCGCCCTCGCCGAAGTAGAAGCGCTTCAGCCACGGCACGGACTTGGCCTCGCCGGCCGCGATCCGGTCGAGGTCGTCCTCCATCTTGGCCGTGAAGTCGTAGTCGACCAGCCGGCCGAAGTGCTTCTCCAGGAGGTTGACCACGGCGAAGGAGAGGAAGGACGGGACGAGCGCCGTCCCCTTCTTGAACACGTACCGGCGCTGGATGATCGTGTCGATGATCGACGCGTAGGTGGAGGGGCGACCGATCTCCCGGTCCTCCAGCTCCTTGACCAGCGAGGCCTCGGTGTAGCGGGCCGGCGGCTTGGTGGCGTGGCCCTCGGGGGTGAGCTGCTCGGCGGCCAGCGGGTCGCCCTCGACGACCTGCGGCAGCCGGCGCTCGCGGTCGTCCAGCTCGGCGTTCGGGTCGTCCGCGCCCTCGACGTAGGCCTTGAGGAAGCCGTGGAAGGTGATGATCTTGCCGGAGGCGGAGAACTCGACGTCACGGCCGTCCGCGGACGCGCCGCCGACCTTGACGGTCACCGACTGGCCGACCGCGTCCTTCATCTGGGAGGCGACGGTGCGCATCCAGATCAGCTCGTAGAGCCGGAAGTCGTCACCGGTCAGGCCGGTCTCGGCGGGGGTGCGGAAGCGGTCGCCGGAGGGGCGGACGGCCTCGTGCGCCTCCTGCGCGTTCTTGACCTTGCTGGCGTAGGTGCGCGGGGCGTCCGGCAGGTAGTCGGCCCCGTACAGCTGGGTGACCTGCGCGCGGGCGGCGGAGATCGCGGTCTCCGACAGCGTGGTGGAGTCGGTGCGCATATAGGTGATGAAGCCGTTCTCGTACAGCTTCTGGGCCACCTGCATGGTCCGCTTGGCGCCGAAGCCCAGCTTGCGGCTGGCCTCCTGCTGGAGCGTGGTGGTGCGGAACGGCGCGTACGGCGAGCGGCGGTAGGGCTTGGACTCGACGCTGCGGACGCTGAACGCGGTCTGCTCCAGGGCGGCGGCCAGCTGCCGGGCGGCCTGCTCGTCCAGGTGCAGCGTGTTGGCGCTGCCGGCCTTCAGTCGGCCGTCCGAGCCGAAGTCGCGGCCGGTGGCGATCCGCTTGCCGTCCACCGAGGACAGGCGGGCGCCGAGGGTCTCCGGGTTGGCCGCGTCGGCCGGGGTGCGGCCGGTACCGAAGGTGCCGACCAGGTCCCAGTACGAGGCGGTGCGGAAGGCGATCCGCTCGCGCTCGCGCTCGACCACCAGCCGGGTCGCGACGGACTGCACCCGGCCCGCCGAGAGCTTCGGCATGACCTTCTTCCACAGCACCGGCGAGACCTCGAAGCCGTAGAGGCGGTCGAGGATGCGGCGGGTCTCCTGGGCGTCGACCAGGCGCTGGTTGAGCTCGCGCGGGTTGGCCACCGCCTCCTGGATCGCCGTCTTGGTGATCTCGTGGAAGACCATCCGGTGCACCGGCACCTTGGGCTTGAGCACCTGCTGGAGGTGCCACGCGATGGCCTCGCCCTCGCGGTCCTCATCGGTGGCGAGGAAGAGCTCGTCGGACTCCGCGAGCAGCGACTTCAACTTGCTGACCTGGGACTTCTTGTCCGCGTTGACCACGTAGATGGGGGCGAAGTCGTGGTCGACGTCCACCCCGAGGCGGCGCACCTCGCCGGTGTACTTGTCCGGGACCTCCGCCGCGGTACTGGGGAGGTCGCGGATGTGCCCGACGCTCGCCTCGACGATGTAGCCGGGGCCCAGGTAGCCCTTGATCGTCTTCGCCTTGGCCGGCGACTCGACAATGACGAGTCGCTGTCCGTGCGCGGTCTCGCTGCTCGGGGACACCTTCGCTCTTCTCTCCCGGTCCTTATCTGGGCTGGTCGGCGCCGGCAGCACGGGCTGCGCTCCGCCCGACCCCTCCACCGCCCCGGGGCTGCCGCTGTACGACGACCCCACCAGCGGAGTGTGACCGTACCCCGGCCACTCTTGTCAAACGGAAGGATCCCGCGTTTTCACTTTGCCGGGCTCACCGACGCCACTCGAACGGTAACCCGATGACAGAGGTTCGCGCCCCGTGGAGGGGGGGTTCGGCGGGTTCCGGAGGATGGAATGACGGATTTCAAAATCTGTCAACGGAATATCGACGGCCCCACGGAGGGCCGCAGCGGGGCCTCCGCAGAGCGCCGGCCACCGGTTCCCGGCGAGCCCGACCGGGGTCGGGCATACGCCCAGGATTCAGCCGTTGACCGCCACGAGCAGCCCGGCACCCGCCGCCAGACAACCCATGCCGAGCACGCTCCACAGCAGGTCGGCGACGGCGGCCCGGCGGACCTCCCCGGCCGCCAGCACCACCCGGCTCGGGCGGCGCGGGTCGTAGCAGATCCGCACCGGGGCGCCCGGAGTGAAGCGGTCCGGACGGCGCAGCGGGGTGTGTCCGCGCGGACGGGTGAGCACCAGCTCGGCGATCCGGCCCGCTCCGGCCCCTTCGGCCGGGGGCAGGACGGAGAAGGAGAGCAGCGGGGCGCTGTCGAGCTGGCCGTGCGCCTCGTCCTCGGCCACGACCGTGGCCACCGCCGACGCCCCCGAGCGGCGCATCCGGTGGCGCAGGCGCACCTCGGCGGCGCACCAGAGCAGCAGCACGCCACCGAAGAGGGCGAGCACCAGCCCGCCCACCGTCGCCGTCGTCGTGTCCACCCCTGGCCCCCGGCTCCCCAGCTCTGTCCACAGCCTGTGGACAGAGCCTCACAGCAGGGGGCCAACGCGCGGCGGCCGACCGGAGACCGCCGGACGAACCGGGGAGTACGGGAAGGTGAACCGGCGCCGACCGCCCCCGCCAGGGGCGCCGCACCGAGGGCGCCGCGCCCGGGTGCATCACCCCGAGGACGCCGCGCCGGGTGCGCCGGGTGCGCCGCGGGTCAGGCGCGCCGCGCCAGGTGAACCGGGTCAGCCTGCCGGGCGGATGAACCCCTGCTCGGTCAGCAGCCGCAGCGACTCGGGCACCCGGTCCCGCAGCACCACCCGGTCCTCGCCGAGCAACTGCGCGATGGCGTCCACGATCTCGCCCGCCGACAGCGAACCGTCACAGACCCCGACGAAACCGGCACCCACCGTGTCCACCTTGGTGGCCCGCCGCATGCCCCGGTTGTGACGCAGGATCACGTGCTCCGGGTCCTCCGCGCCCGGCTCGCCGACCTGCTCCTGGACCACCTCGTCGGCCAGCACGTAACGGGTCGCGAGCAGGCCCGCGTCGTCGTGCGAACGCAGGAAGTCCTGCCGGTCGAACCACTCCTCGATGTGCGGGCCCAGCGGCTGCTCCACCGGGTGCGGCCACTCCTCCACCCGGACGGTCGGGCGCTCCGCGCCGCTCGCCCGCAGGGTGATCCAGCCCATGCCGATGCCCTCGACCCGGCCCGCCTCGAAGGCGTCCAGCCACTCGCCGTACCGGGCCTGGTAGTCGCCGCCCGGACCGCGGTGATCGCCGCCGTCCCGCAGCCACAACTCGGCGTACTGGGCGACGTCCTGGACCTCCCGCTGGACGATCCAGGCGTCCAGTCCGGTGCCCGCCACCCAGCCGGCCAGCCGCTCGTGCCAGTCCTCGCCCTTGACGTGCTGCCAGTTGGCGAGCAACTGGCAGTAGCCGCCCGGCTCCAGGTGGTCGGCGGCCGAGCGGACCAGGCTGCGGCACAGGTCGTCGCCGGCCATGCCACCGTCGCGGTAGGTGAACCGGCCGGTCGGCGAGATCACGAACGGCGGGTTGGAGACGATCAGGTCGAACCGGCGCTCCCCGACCGGCTCGAAGAGGCTGCCGGTGAGTGCCTCCCGCCGCTCGAAACCGGACAGCGCCAGGGTCAGCTCGGAGAAGCGCAGCGCGCGGGGGTTCAGGTCGGTGGTGGTCACCTGCCCGGCGTGCCGGGCCGCGTGCAGCGCCTGCACACCGGAACCCGAACCGAGGTCCAGCGCGGACCGGACCGGACGGCGCACGGTGATGTTGGCCAGCGTCGTCGACGCGCCGCCGACCCCGAGCACCAGGTCCTTGCGGGCCACCCCGTGCGCGGTCTCGCCGGATCCGATACCGCCCGCGCCACCCACCGCGCAGCCCAGGTCGGACACCACCCAGGCGTCCGAACTGTCCATCCCGGCCACCTCGTTGGCGTACGGCCGGACGTCCACCGTCGCCCGCACCAGCTCACCGTCGGAGCGCAGCCAGCCGTCGGCCAGGCAGTCCTCGACCGGCAGCGCGGCCGCGGCCACCCGGTACGGCACCGGCTGCTGGAGCAGGAACAGCCGGACCAGCGTCTCCAGCGGGCTGCCGCCCCTGGTCGCCCGCAGCGCCGGCACGGCCTCGCTACGGGCCAACGCCGCATAGCCGGTGGGCCCGAGCAGGTCGAGGCAGCCATCGGCGGTGAACGAGGCGGCGAGCAGCGCCTCACGCAACTTGGCGAGGCGGGTCTGGTCGAGAACGGGGCTACTGATCACCCCGCCATTGTCCCCCGCCCCGGACCGGGCGGGCGGCGGGTCCGGGGGGGGGCGGGGGGCGTGGTGGGGGCCGGCGTCGGGGGGA
>NZ_JBHWIJ010000352.1:0-8327 GCF_042732255.1 Kitasatospora sp. NPDC059803
CGGTGAGCGGGCCGAGCAGGCGCAGCGCGTCGGCGACGCCCTCGGCGTCCTTGATCCGGCGCTCGGGGGTGAGGCGCTGGAGCTCGGCCTCCAACTCGGCGAGCACCTGCGGGTCGAGCAGTTCGCTCAGCTCGGCCTGGCCGAGGAGTTCGGACAGCAGCCGGGAGTCGAGCGAGAGGGCGGCGGCGCGGCGCTCGGCGAGCGGGGAGTCCCCCTCGTAGAGGAACTGGGCGACGTAGCCGAACAGGAGGGAGCGGGCGAAGGGCGAGGGCTCGGGGGTGGTGACCTCGACCAGGCGGACGGCGCGGGATTCGAGGTCGCCCATCAGCTCGACCAGGCCCGGCACGTCGAAGACGTCCTGGAGGCACTCGCGGACGGCCTCCAGGACGATCGGGAACGAGCCGTACTCGGAGGCGACTTCGAGCAGTTGGGCGGCGCGTTGGCGCTGCTGCCAGAGCGGGGTGCGGCGGCCGGGGCTGCGGCGCGGGAGCAGCAGGGCACGGCCGGCGCACTCGCGGAAGCGGGAGGCGAACAGGGCGGAGCCGCCGACCTGGTCGGTGACCAGCTGCTCGATCTCGGCGGCGTCGAACAGGGCGGCATCGGCGCCGACCGGGGCCTCGTCCGAACCGGACCGCTCCGGGGGGCTGTTGAAGTCGAAGTCGGTGGCGAGGAGGTCGGCGTCCGGCAGGCGCAGCACGATGCCGTCGTCGGCGTGCATGACCTGGGGGTCGAGGCCGTGCTTCTCGCGCAGCCGGGCGCCGAGCGCGAGCGCCCAGGGGGCGTGCACCTGGGCGCCGAAGGGGGAGTGGATGACGATCCGCCAGTCGCCGAGCTCGTCCCGGAAGCGTTCGACGACGATGGTGCGGTCGTCCGGGAGGTGGCCGGTGGCGGCGCGCTGCTGGGCGAGGTAGTCGAGCAGGTTGGCGGCGGCCCAGTCGTCCAGGCCGGCCCGGTGCAGCCGGGCGGTGGCGGCCGCGGGCTCCAGGGCGCCCAGCTCGCGGGTGAACGCGCCGAGGGCGCGGCCGAGTTCGAGCGGGCGGCCGAGGGTGTCGCCCTTCCAGAACGGGAGCCGGCCGGGCACGCCGGGGGCGGGGGTGACCAGCACCTTGTCGTGGGTGATCTCCTGGATCCGCCAGGAGGTGGTGCCGAGGGTGAACACGTCGCCGACGCGGGACTCGTAGACCATCTCCTCGTCGAGCTCTCCGACCCGGCCGCCGCCCTTCTTAGGGTCGGTGCCGGCGATGAAGACGCCGAACAGGCCGCGGTCGGGGATGGTGCCGCCGGAGGTGACGGCGAGCCGCTGGGCGCCGGGGCGGCCGGTCACGGTGCCGGCCACCCGGTCCCAGACCACCCGGGGGCGCAACTCGGCGAAGGCGTCCGAGGGGTAGCGGCCGGCCAGCATGTCGAGCACGGCCTCGAAGGCGGACTGCGGGAGGGTGGCGAAGGGCGCGGCGCGGCGGACCACGGTGAGCAGGTCGTCCACCGGCCAGGCGTCCAGTGCCGTCATCGCGACCAGTTGCTGGGCGAGCACGTCCAGCGGGTTGCGCGGGACGCGCAGCGCTTCGATCCGGCCGGCCCGCATCCGCTCGGTGACCACGGCGGACTGCACCAGGTCCCCGCGGTACTTGGGGAAGAAGACGCCGGTGGAGACGGCGCCGACCTGGTGGCCGGCCCGGCCGACCCGTTGCAGGCCGGAGGCGACCGAGGGCGGGGACTCGACCTGGACGACCAGCTCGACGGCGCCCATGTCGATGCCCAGTTCCAGGCTGGAGGTGGCGACCACGGCGGGCAGCCGGCCGGCCTTCAACTCCTCCTCGACCAGCGCCCGCTGCTCCTTGGAGACCGAGCCGTGGTGGGCGCGCGCGATGACCGGCGGGGCGCCCTTGGCGACGCCGGACTCGGCCATCAGCTGGGCGGGGGAGTGCGCCTCAGGCAGCGGCTCACCGGTGGCCCGTTCGAGGGCGATCTCGTTCAGCCGGTTGCACAGGCGCTCGGCGAGGCGGCGGGAGTTGGCGAAGACGATGGTCGAGCGGTGCGCCTGCACCAGGTCGACGATCCGCTCCTCGACGTGCGGCCAGATCGACGCCTGCCGCTGCGGGTCGGCGTCGGAGGAGGCGCCGGTGGCCGGGGCCGCGGGCAGGTCGTCCAGGTCGGGGACGGGGACGACCACCGACAGGTCGAACTCCTTGGCGGCGGCGGGCTGGACGACGACGGCGCCGCGCTGCGGGCTGAGGTAGCGGGCCACCTCCTCGACCGGGCGGACGGTCGCGGACAGGCCGATCCGGCGGGCCGGGCGCTCCAGCAGTTCGTCCAGCCGCTCCAGGCTGAGCGCGAGGTGGGCGCCGCGCTTGGTGCCGGCGACGGCGTGCACCTCGTCGAGGATCACCGTGTCGACGCCGCGCAGCGCCTCCCGGGAGGCGGAGGTGAGCAGCAGGAACAGCGACTCGGGGGTGGTGATCAGGATGTCCGGCGGATGGGTGGCGAAGCGGCGGCGGTCGGCGGCGGGGGTGTCGCCGGAGCGGGTGGCGACCTGGACCTCGGGCTCGGGCAGGCCGAGCCGGACGGCGGCCTGGCGCAGGCCGGTCAGCGGGGCGCGCAGGTTGCGCTCGACGTCCACCGCGAGGGCCTTGAGCGGTGACACGTACAGGACCCGGCAGCGGCGCTTGGGGTCCGCCGGGGGCGGGGTGCTGCTCAGCCGGTCCAGGGCGGAGAGGAAGGCGGCGAGCGTCTTGCCGGAGCCGGTGGGGGCGACCACCAGGACGTCGGTGTCCTGCCGGATGGCGCGCCAGGCCTCGGCCTGGGCGGTGGTGGGGGCGGAGAAGGCGCCGGTGAACCAGGCCCGGGTGGTCGGGGCGAATCCGGCCAGGGGGTCGTCGTTCGGCGGGGTCGGGTGCGGGGGCGCCATGCCCCCATGGTGCCGGGTGGCACCGACAACCGGGGTGGGGGAGCGGAGGTCGCACGGGTGTGGTGAGCATGGGTGTAGTTAAAGGAGCAAAAAGGCAAATCCGCTCATATGGTGATGAATCAGGCCAGTGACCCACCCCGACCCACCGGACCGACGAGCGGAGACCGTGCGATGGCGCAGGTGAACCCGTCCGGCGGTCCCGCCCGTGCCGCCCGCCGCCGCGTCCGCGGGCCCGCCCGGGCGCTGCTCGCGATGCTGCTCACCGCACTCGTGGTCGGCGGCGCCGTCCCGTACGTCTCCGGATCCGGCCGGCCCTACCTCAGCTACCTGGTGCTCGCCGAGCAGGAGGACGCCGCCGGGGCCGCCCTGGCCGGGGCCGAGAGCCGGGCGGCGGGCGGGCAGGTGGTCCAGGAGTACCCGCAGATCGGGGCCGTCCTGGCGTACGCCACCGGCGGCTTCGCGGGCACGCTGCGGGCCCGGCCCGGGATCGCCGCCGTCGGCACCACCCGGACCGAACCGGTGGTCGCCCCGCCCCGCCTGCTGGACGGCGCCGGGGACTTCGCCGCCGGTACCGACCACGCCGACCGCGCCGGCCGCAGCAGCACTGATCACGCCCGTCGCGACAGCGATCACGCCCGGCGCAGCAGCACCGACAGCGCCCGGCGCGACAGCACCGACCGGCAGGACGGCGGCACCGTCACGGTGCCCGACCCGAGCGAGGGCGACCCGTGGAACCTCGCCATGCTCGGCGGCGCCGGCTCCCGGGCCGGCGACACCTCCACCGGGATCCGCGGTCCCGCCGGCGCGCCGACCGCCGACGCACTGCACAAGGTGCTGGTCGCGGTGCTCGACTCCGGCGTCGACGACACCCACCCCGACCTGCGCGCCGCCGTCGACCCGAAGGCCTCCGTCTCCTGCGCCGACGGCCGGCCCGACGCCCGCTCCGGCTCCTGGCGGCCCGACCCCGGGGTCAGCGAGAGCGGCCACGGCACCCACGTCGCCGGGATCGTCGGCGCAACCCGGGACGGCCACGGCATCACCGGGGTCGCGCCGGGCGTGCGGATCGCCGCCGTCCGGCTGCTCGGACCGCTCGGCCAGTACTACGCCGAGAACATCGTCTGCGGCATGCTCTGGGCCGCCGACCACGGCGCCAAGGCGATCAACAACAGCTACTTCGCCGACCCGTGGAAGTACAACTGCCCGGAGGACCAGGACCAGGCCGCGCTGATCGCCGCCGTCGGCCGGGCCTCCGGCTACGCCCAGCGCAAGGGTGCCGTCGTGGTCGCCTCGGCGGGCAACGACGGGCAGGACCTCGGCGCCACCCGGACGGACGAGCGCCGCCCCCACGACCGGGTCTCCGGCCCGGCCCGCTCCCGCTACCTGGGCACCGAGTGCATCCGGCTGCCCGGCGAACTGCCCGGCGTCGTCACCGTCACCGCCGTCAACCGGGACGGCCGCCCGTCCGGCTATTCGAACTACGGCCGCGGCCGGGTCTCGCTGGCCGCCCCCGGCGGCGACCCGGACAGCGGGCCGCAGGGCGCGATCGTCTCCGACTGGCCGGGCGGGCAGTACGCGGCACTGGCCGGCACCTCGATGGCGGCGGCGCACGTCACCGGCGCGGTCGCGGTGGCCGCCGCCCTGCACCCGGACTACGGCTCCGGCCCGCTCGCCGCCCTGCTCGCCGGCACCGCGGCGGCCGCCTGCCCGCCCGGGCCGTACGCCTGCGGGGCCCGGCAGTACTTCGGTGCCGGGCTGCTCGCGCTGCCGCGCTGAGGCGGGCGGAAAACCGGGTGACGCCGCCCGGGCGGGTCGGTGAGGATCGGGGCGTGACCGTCTTCCTCACCACCGAGCGGCTGGTGCTGCGCCGCTTCACCGCAGCGGACGTCGACCACCTGGTCGAACTGGACGGCGACCCGGAGGTGATGCGCCACCTCACCGGCGGGCGGCCGACCGCGCGGGAGCAGGTCGAGGGCGAACTGCTGCCGCTGTACCTCGCGCACTACCGGCGGTACGGCGACCTCGGCTGGTGGGCGGCCGAGGAGCGGGCCGGCGGGGCCTTCCTGGGCTGGTTCGAGTTCCGGCCGACGCGGGACGGCGACCGCTCCGAGGTCGAGCTGGGGTACCGCCTGCGCCGGGCCGCCTGGGGGCTCGGGTACGCGACGGAGGGGGCGCGGGCGCTGGTCCGCCGCGGCTTCACCGCACTGGGCGTGCGGCGGGTGGTGGCGTACACGATGACGGTCAACGCGGGCTCGCGGCGGGTCATGGAGAAGACCGGGCTGTCGTTCGTCCGCACCTTCCACGAGGACTACCCGGAGGCGATCCCCGGCAGCGAGCACGGCGAGGTCGAGTACGCGCTGACGGCCGGGCAGTGGCGGGCCCGGGACGGCGCCGCGCGGTCCGGGATACTGGAGCCATGAGGCTGACGGAGTTCTGGCGACGGATGCACGCGCACTTCGGGGAGACGTACGCGGAGTCCTTCGCCTCCGACCATGTGATGAGCGAACTCGGCGGGCGGACGGTGCGGCAGGCGCTGGAGTCGGGCTGGGAGGCCAAGGACGTCTGGCGGGTGGTCTGCGAGACCCAGGGCGTCTCCGGCGTGCTGCGCTGACCACCGCCCGCCCGCGGGACCGACCCCGCCCCGGCGGGGTGCCCGGTGCTCGGGCGGCTCCGGGGGATGGGTGAGACTGTCGGAGTGACAAGCAGCGCAGAAGCACAGAATTCGGACAGGACGGCGCGGGTCGCCGACGAGGCTCCGGGCCCGCCGCCCGAACCGCGGCTGCCGGAGGGCGAGGCCGGCGGCCTCTGGGGTGGCGGGATGCCGCGCTGGCTGCCCCGGGCGATGGTGCTGGCCCTGGTGCTGGTCGGGCTGTTCCAGCTCGCCGACTGGGCCTTCCACCAGCTGATCGACCTCTTCGTGATGCTGCTGGTGGCCTTCTTCCTCTCGCTGGCGCTGGAGCCGGCCGTCGACCGGATGGCGGCGCGCGGGGTGCGTCGCGGGATCGGCACCTTCCTGGTGTTCGTCGCGGTGGGGATCGCGGTGATCGGGTTCCTCGCGGCGCTCGGCACGCTGCTGGTCGATCAGGTCGCGAAGATCGCCGGGGACCTGCCGCACCTGGTCGACAACCTGATCAACTGGGTGAACCGGACGTTCCATCAGGACCTGTCGCTGGGCGAGCTGCAGAAGAAGCTGCTCAAGGACTCCGGCGCGATCGAGAGCTACGCCCAGCAGGCCGCCGACAACGTCTGGGGCCTCTCCTCCACCGTGATCGGCGGGCTCTTCCAGGCCTTCACGGTCGGGCTGTTCACCTTCTACTTCACCGCCGAGGGCCCGCGGGTCCGCCGGACGGTCTGCTCGATGCTGCCGCCCGCCAAGCAGGGCGAGGTGCTGCGGGCCTGGGAGATCGCCCTCGCCAAGACCGGCGGCTACCTGTACTCCCGGGCGCTGCTCGCGGTGGTCTCCGCGGCCGGGCACTGGGTGATGTTCGCGCTGCTCGACCTGCCGTACGCGGCCGCGCTGGCGGTCTGGGTCGGCGTCATGTCGCAGTTCGTGCCGACCATCGGGACGTACCTGGCCGGCGCGCTGCCGGTGCTGGTGGCGCTCACCGTGCAGCCGGTGGACGCGCTCTGGGTGCTGATCTTCGTGGTGGTCTACCAGCAGGTCGAGAACTACCTGCTGCACCCGAGGATCACCGCGCGGACGGTGGACGTGCACCCGGCGGTCGCGTTCGGCGCGGTGATCGCGGGCGCGGCGCTGCTCGGCGCGGTGGGCGCGCTGATCGCCATCCCGGCGGCGGCCACCTTGCAGGGCTTCGTCGGGACGTACGTGCGGCGGTACGAGGTGGCCACCGACCCGCGGATCGACCGGGGCGAGCAGCGGCGGGCCCGGCGGGAGCTGCGCCGGGAGGCGGCGCGGCGGCTGCGGCGGATGGTCGGCGGCGACGGGAGGTGACCCGGCCGGTGGTGGTGGCACCGTTCGGACGTGCGAAGCTTGAATCGAACATTTGTTCTCTGTACTCTCCGGCGAGGAGTTTTCCACAGGCGGAGCCGGGTCGGGCTCGTTTGTCAGTGGGACGCGCTAGCGTCGAGGACGATGAAGCGCACAGCACAGAACCCGAGGGTGGAAGCCATGGCAGGTACGGACCGCGAGAAGGCCCTTGAGAACGCACTCGCTCAGATCGAGCGGCAGTTCGGCAAGGGCTCGGTGATGCGCCTGGGCGAGAAGGCCAACGAGCCGATCGACGTGATCCCCACCGGGTCCACCGCCCTGGACGTCGCCCTCGGTGTCGGCGGTATCCCGCGCGGCCGGGTGGTCGAGATCTACGGCCCCGAGTCCTCCGGCAAGACCACCCTGACCCTGCACCTGGCGGCCAACGCCCAGCGGGCCGGCGGCACGGTCGCCTTCGTCGACGCGGAGCACGCGCTCGATCCCGAGTACGCCAAGAAGCTCGGCGTGGACACCGACGCCCTGCTGGTCAGCCAGCCGGACACCGGTGAGCAGGCGCTGGAGATCACGGACATGCTGATCCGCTCCGGCGCTGTCGACCTGATCATCATCGACTCGGTCGCGGCGCTCGTCCCGCGTGCGGAGATCGAGGGCGAGATGGGTGACTCGCACGTCGGTCTGCAGGCCCGGCTGATGAGCCAGGCGCTGCGCAAGATCGCCGGTGCGCTGAACCAGTCGGGCACCACGGCGGTGTTCATCAACCAGCTGCGCGAGAAGATCGGCGTCATGTTCGGCTCGCCGGAGACCACGACCGGTGGCCGGGCGCTGAAGTTCTACGCCTCGGTCCGGCTGGACATCCGCCGGATCGAGACCCTGAAGGACGGCACCGAGGCGGTCGGCAACCGCACCCGCGTCAAGGTGGTCAAGAACAAGGTCGCCGCGCCGTTCAAGCAGGCCGAGTTCGACATCCTCTACGGCATCGGCATCAGCCGCGAGGGCGGCCTGATCGACATGGGCGTCGAGCACGGCTTCATCCGCAAGTCCGGTGCCTGGTACACCTACGAGGGCGACCAGCTCGGCCAGGGCAAGGAGAACGCCCGCAACTTCCTGCGGGACAACCCGCAGCTCGCCGACGAGATCGAGCGGAAGATCAAGGGCAAGCTCGGCATCGGCCCGAAGACCGAGGAGCCGGCCGAGGGCGAGGCGGCGGCTGCTGCCGCCGACGGCGCCGCGAAGCCGATCACCGCGACCGCCGCCAAGACGGCCGCGGCGAAGAAGACGGCGGCGGCCGCCAAGGCCTGAACCGTTGACGCAGCACGACGCAGTGGGTGAGGGCGGCCCGGCGGGTCCGGACGGCGACGACTACGGGCCGCCGGACTGGTTCGCCGCCGTGGAGGGGGAGCCGGAGCCGCCGTTCGAGGCGACGCCCCGGGCGCGGTCGCAGTCCCGGAAGGGGCGGCGGCGGGAGCGGTCCTCCGC
>NZ_JBHWIJ010000353.1:0-8326 GCF_042732255.1 Kitasatospora sp. NPDC059803
GGGGTACTCCCCCGGCGGGCCGGACTGCTTGGTTCAGGTGCTGCGAAGGTCCGTCAGGCCCTCAGCTCATGCCGCCCGAAGGGTCAGCAGGCGCCGTTGTCGGTCCAGACGCCCCACTGGCCGCCCTGGCTCGGGTCGTCGCCCTTGGTCCACCACTTGTTGGTGTAGTAGTGGCCCTTCCACGAGACCTTGGTGCCGCCGGCCGCGTAGGTGGTGTTGGCGTCCCAGCTCGGGGCGGCCGGGCAGCCGGCCGGCGAGGTCGGGGTGCCGGTGGGGGTACCGGTCGGGGTACCCGTGGGGGTGCCGGTCGGCGTGCCCGTGGGCGTGCCGGTCGGGGTCTGGGTCGGGGTCGCCGTGCTGCTCGGGGTGCCGGTCGGCGGGGCCGGGCAACCGGCGGCGGAGCCGTTGGTGGCGTTCACCATCGTGTCGAACAGGCCGGTCTTGGTGCCCAGGTCGTACAGCGAGAAGGCGAAGGAACCGCCGAGGCCGTTGCAGTGCGCGTAGTCGAGCTTGGCCTGGATCGACCGGGTGTCCTCACCGCTCCAGAAGGTGTTGCCGTCGTAGAAGTACGTGGCCTTGGCGTCGTCGTCCCAGAAGGTCTTGGACGGGTTGTCGACGAAGCCCGCGAGCTCCTTGTACATCTGGATGCCGGGGACGTTGCCGGACATCGCCGCGCCGGTCGCCGGGCTGGCGGCGGGCTGGAACAGGCCGTTCTTGCCGTTGTTCTGGACGCCGGTCCAGCCGCGGTAGTAGAACGGCACACCCATGTTGATCTTGTTCGCGGGGAAGCCGCCGGGGATCCCGTAGTCCGCGTCGCCGACCGTCCACGCCTTGATGGCGTTGTCGATCGAGTACTTGCCGTGGCCCGGCTTGACCGGGGTCGACGGGTCGTTCGGGCCCGCGTAGAGCGCGGCCTGGTGGTTGGTCGGCCCCTGGGCGTCCCAGCCGCCGTGCATGTCGTAGGTCATGACGTCGAGGAAGGTGAGGTACTGACCGATCTTGTCGGTCTCGACGTTCATGATCTTGTCCTGGCCGGCGCCGACCGCCGCCGACAGGGCGTAGGTCTTGTTGTCGGCCTTGCCCTGGGCGTCCAGCTGGGTGCGGAACTCCTTCAGCAGCGCCGTGAAGTTCTGCTTGTCGGCCGGGCTGGAGATGTTGCCGGTGTGGCCGCCGCCGCCCGGGTACTCCCAGTCGATGTCGATGCCGTCGAAGACACCGGCGCCGGTACCCGGGCCGCCGTAGCCGGCGTCGCTCGGGAGGTTGCCCTTGATGAACATGTCGAGGCAGGACGAGACCAGGTGCTTGCGCGAGGCGTCCGTGGCGGCCGCCGGCGAGAAGTACTTGGAGTAGGTCCAACCCCCCAGCGAGAGCAGGATCTTGAGGTTGGGGTTCTTCGCCTTCAGCTTCTTCAGCTGGTTGAAGTTGCCCGCGATCGGCTGGTTCCAGACGTCGCCGACGCCGTCGACCGAGATGTCCGCGCCGAAGCTCTTCTGGTAGTCGGCGAACGCGTCGGCCGCGCCGTCACCCGCGTTGGGGTTGTTGTCGTTCGTGTCGGCGGCCTTGGTCGCCTCGAAACAGCCCAGGTCGGTCGGGTGGATGTTCCCGAAGTCGTAGATCAGGTAGTCGAGCTTCCCGGCCACGCCGGTGTCCTGGATCGTCTTCGGGTAGTACGCGTTGGCGTAGACCGACCACTGGTCGTAGTAGGCGACCTTGATGCCGCCGCTGGTGGCGGCCGCGCCGGTGGTGTTGGTGGTCGCGGCGTTGGCCGCGGCGCCGCCGGTCAGCGCGAGGCCCGCGCCGAGCAGCACGGAGGCGGCGGTGCCGGCCGCGACGGCGGCCAGGCTCTTCGGGCGGCGTCGACGGCCGCCCGTCGGAGCCGGGGTCCCGGCCCTTTCAATGCGTGAACGCAGCATGGGTGCGTGACTCCTGGTTGTGGGGGTTTGCGTCGTCCCGTGGGGATGCGCCCGAGGTGGGGTCGGGCGACCGGGACATGACAGCTCAGTGCGGGGAATCGTGCGGGGAATCGAGCGGGATCAGCGGGATCGGGCCTGGACGGACACCGGGATGTGCCGAACCGGCGCCCGCGGCACGAGGCCGTTGACGCCGGTTCAGGGGCTCCCTGCACCTGGGCAATAAAAATGGACTAGACCAACTCCCCCGTCAAGGGGTCCCGTTGGGCCTTGAGCCGCGCTTAAGGTTCGGCCCCCGCCGGACACCCGCGCTGACCTGCACGCCAGTAGCGGGAGTCAGTAGCGCAGCGCGTTCGCCACCACGGCCTTCAGGCTGCCCGAGAGGTCCCGGTTGCTGCGCGCGGTGGCCTGGGCGCTCCGGCCGGCCGCCACGTCCTGGACCGTCACCGCGGTCGCGTCCTGCACCGAGCCGGAGTCGTCGGTGAAGTCGACCTGGATCACGTACCGGTACGACTGCTGCCCGTGGTTGGTGACGGTCAGCTCCACCTGCGCCCTGCCGTCCGAGCCGGTGCTCACCGCCCCGACGGCCACGTCCCCCTTGGCGTCCAGCCCACCCTTGATCCCGGCGACCGCCGAGGAGGCCGCCGACACCGCCGCCGAGGCCCGCGCCTCCGCCGAGGCGATCACCGCCCCCGCCCCGCCCGCCACCGAGGCCAGCGCCGAGGCGGCGGACGCGGCGGCCGAGGCGCCCCGCTCGATCGCGGCGGAGGCCGAGGTGGCCACGCTGCTCGCGCTCTTTCCGGAGGAGCAGCCCGCCAGCGCCGCCCCGGCGACCATGGTGGCGGCCAACACCCCGGCCACCGCCCGGCGTTGGCGGCGCACCGGCGGCGCGTCCAGGTGCTGCGCGGTGACCCGCGGCCTCGAACCGATCCGGGTGAGCGGCTGGCGGTCCATGCGGTCCAGGCGGTCCATGCGGTCCCTCGTTTCTGCCTCGGCGCCGGGCTGCCCGGCACGCCTCCCCGCCCACCCTCCGAGGGCCGCCCGGGGGCCGCCAGCAGGACTGGTGCCTCCGGGTGACCCGGGCTAGCAGGCCGGCGCGGGCCGCCCCCGGACAGGACCTGGGGCCGCCGGCGCGTCAGGACAGCCCCGAGCCCTCCTGCGCGTCCGCCTCCATCGCGGCCCGCTCCTCGCGCAGCCGCACCACGTGCCGGCGCCGCGCCACCACGCCGTACGCCCCGGCGACGGACCCCGCGAAGGCCGCCAGGCCCATCCACGGCCGGTCGAGGACGTGGCAGGTCAGGTGGTCCAGCGAGTACCGCCCCGGACCGGCCAGGCCGAGCGCCAACCCGGCCGCGCCGAGGAAGGCCGGGTACTCGTAGCCGCCGGAGGTCGCGAAGAAGCCCCCGGGGGCGTGCACCGCCACCGCGCCGGCCATCGTCCCGGCCACCACCGCGCCGGCCGCACCGGTGGCCAGCCCGGCGACCAGCAGCACGCCGCCGCCCGCCTCACCGGCGCCCGCCGCGATGGCGCTCTGCCGGCCGGGGTGGAAGCCCATGTGCTCCATCGCCTGGGCGGTGCCCTCCAGGCCGCCGCCGCCGAACCAGCCGAACAGCTTCTGGGTGCCGTGCGCGATCAGCACCCCGCCGACCGCGCCGCGCAGGGCCAGCAGGCCCAGGTCCTTACGGTTCAGACACATGTCGCATCCTCGCTCCCGGGCAGGTGATCCGACTTCCATGGGAGCCGAGAGCGCGCACCCGTTCGAGCCGGGACGGCCATCCGGGCGAATTCGCCGGCGACCGGGAATGAACCGCCCCCCGACGAGATTCACGCCACGCCCGACCGCGGGGCGTGGCGTGGCGGAGCGGCCGCACCAGCCGCCGCGGTCATGCTTGGCGCATGTTCGTCTTCAACCTGAGCAGCGCCTTCATCACCTTCTTCGCCGTGGTCGGCCCGCCCAAGGTCCTGCTGGCCTTCGCCCGGCTGGCCTCCACCCGGAGCACCCGGGAACTGCGGCGGCTGGCGGCGTGGAGCACGGTCATCTCGGCGGTGATCGGCCTGGTGCTCGGCTTCACCGCGGACGAGGTCACCACGCTCTTCCACATCAGCGACCAGTCGCTGCAGCTCGCCGGTGGGGCGATCTTCTTCATCTACGCGGTCGCGCTGGTCTTCGGCGTCCACCTCGGCGGCGAGAGCGAGGACGGCGACCACCTGCCGAACCCGATGGTGGACGGCATCCGCGAACTGCTGCTGCCGTACATCGCCAGCCCGCTCGCGGTCACCGCCGTGCTGGTCGCCTCGCTCGCCCGCAACGACTGGGGCTGGAAGGCCACCATCGGCGGGGCCTACCTCGCGGTCGTGGTGATCAACTACGTCTGCGTGGCCCTGCTCGCGCCGCTGATGCAGCGCACCCACCGCACCTCGCTGGAGGTGCTCTCCCGGCTGCTCGGGCTGCTGCTCGCGGCGGTCGGCGTGGAGCTGTTCCTGACCGGCCTGGCCGGGCTCGGGGTGCACATGCCCGAAGGGCACTGAGCCAGGCCGCCGCCCGTCAGACCGCCGCCCGCCCGGCCGCCGCCCGTCAGACCGCGGCGGCCGCCAGCCGGGCCAGCACCTCGCCGATCCGCTCCCGCACCAGCGGATCGGCGACCAGCCCGTCCGGGCCGACCGCCCCGCGGTCCAGCGGGATGCGGACGCAGGCCCCGTCCACCACGGCCGCGCCGGTGTAGCCGAGGACGGTGCGCAGGGTGGCCTCCGCGCCCTGACCCCGGCCCGGGCCGGCCGCGTTGATCCAGCCGGCGGGCTTGTCCGCGACCTCCGTCCCGCCGACCGTCCAGTCCAGCAGGTTCTTGAAGGAGCCGGGCAGCGTCCCGGCGTACTCGGGGGTGCAGACCAGCAGCGCGTCGGCGGCCTCGACGGCGGCGCGCAGGGCGGCCACCGGCCCGGGCAGCGGGTCGGTGTCGTGGTCCGGGTTGAAGTGCGGCAGGCCGGCCAGCCCGGCGTAGTAGGTGGCCCGCAGGCCCGGGGTGGCGGCGGCCACGGCGGCGGCGGTGCGCAGCACGGTCTCGTTGGTGGAACCGGCCCGCAGGCTCCCGGGCAGCAGCAGGATGTGACGCTCGTTCGGCATGCCGAGGAACCTACCGTTCCGGCCCCGGGCCGCTCGGCGGCCGTGCCGGCGCCGTGGCGCCACGCCGCGCCGCGCCGCGCCGGGCGACGGCGCTACGCCCCGGCGGGCGCGACCACCGGCCGCCAGGGCACCGGGCTGGAGAGGATCATCGAGCTGGACGGCTGGCCGTAGCCGCCGAGCCGGTCGCACAGGGCCTCGAAATCGGCCATCGTGGGCACCGCGACCAGCAGCGCGCAGCAGGCCCCGCCGGTGACCCGGTGCAGCTGGAGCACCTCCGGCCAGGCGGCCACCTGGGGGTCGCGCAGCACGCAGCGCGGGCCGTAGCACTGGATCTGGACCAGCGCGGTGATCGGCAGTCCGGCCCGGCTGAGGTCCACATGGGCGTGGTACCCGGTGATCACGCCGTCGGACTCCAGTCGGCGGACCCGTTCGGCCACCGCGGGTGCGGACAGGCTCACCCGGCGGGAGAGTTCGTTGTAGGAGAGCCTGGCGTCGGTCTGCAACTCGGCCAGCAGGCGGCGGTCGACGGCGTCCATGGCGGCTCCCGGAGTGACTGGAATGGGTGGTTTCGCGATCGTAAAGCGAATCGGCCGAACGCCTCGCGAACGACAGCCCGGATCGCGGTTGCGGTGTCCGTCGACCATTCAACCGGGGGGTCGCACCGCCGCACAATGGGCACCCCGGTGGAACCAGGCCGTCCGTCTGGTCGCCGGTCCGGGCGACGGGCCCGGGTGGATCAGGAGGAATCGGGATGGGGCACGACACGGTGGAGACACCCAGCCTGTCGTTCGGTCGGCGCGGGGAGCCGGATCGGGGCACCCCGTACGCCCGCTACGTGTGCCTGGACGAGCTGCACAGCCTGCAGCACCCGCGCAGCAAGGTGCCGGCCGAGCTGTCGTTCATCGTCACCACGCAGGTGATGGAGCTGCTGTTCGACCTGCTGCGGCACGAGTGGACGCTCGCCCAGCGCGCGCTGCGCGAGGACGACCTGCCCGCCGCGCTGGCCGCGCTGCGGCGCGGCACCCACGCGCAGGACGTGCTGGTGGAGTCCTGGGACCTGCTGGCCACCATGACGCCGCAGGAGTTCAACGGCTTCCGCGCGGAGTTCGGCCAGGCCTCCGGCTTCCAGTCCGCGGCCTTCCTGCACCTGGAGTTCCTGCTCGGCAACAAGAACGCCGCACTGCTCGCGATGTACGACGGGATGCCGCGGACGCAGGCCGAGCTGACCGAGGCGCTGCGCTCCCCCGGCCTGTACGACGACGCGCTGGCCCTGCTGGCCCGGCGCTGCCTGCCGCTGCGCCCGGAGCCCTCCGAGCAGCGCTACCGCGCCAGCGACGAGGTCGCCGCGGCCTGGCGCCTGGTCTACACCGACCCGGAGCACGCCGACCTGCAGCCACTCGCCGAGGCGCTGCTGGACGTCGCCGAGCGGGTCACCCGCTGGCGCCAGCGCCACCTGTCCGCGGTCAAGCGGACCATGGGCGGCAAGCCCGGCTCGGGCGGCTCCAGCGGGCTGAGCTGGCTGCGCAGGTCCGCCGAGCAGGACGTCTTCCCGGAGCTGTGGACGATCCGGGACGAGCTGTGAACGAGGGGATGGGCATGGTCACGCGCGAGGAGTGCGCGGCGCTGGACGCCGTCGACCCGCTGGCGGCGTTCCGCAAGGAGTTCGCCCTGCCGGACGGGGTGGTCTACCTGGACGGGAACTCGCTCGGCGCGCTGCCGGTGCGCACCGCGGAGCGGGTGCGGCAGGTGGTCGAGGAGGAGTGGGGCCGGGAGCTGATCCGCAGCTGGAACGACGCCGGCTGGTTCGAGCAGCCCTACCGGCTGGGGCGGCGGATCGCCCCGCTGGTCGGGGCCGGCCCGGAGGAGGTAGTGGTCTGCGACACCACCTCGGTGAACCTGTTCAAGGTGCTCGTCGCCGCGCTGCGGCTGCGCCCCGGGCGGCGCACGGTGCTGGGCGACGGCGAGGCGTTCCCGACCGACCTGTACATCGCCGAGGGCGCCACCGGCCTGGTCGAGGGTGCGCGCAGCGTGCTGGTCCGGCCGGAGGAGCTGGACCGGCACCTGGACGGCGACGTCGCCGCGGTCGTCCTCTCGCACGTGGACTACCGCACCGGCGAGCTGCTGGACCTGCCCGGGATCACCACCCGGGTGCAGGCCGCGGGCGCGCTGATGATCTGGGACGTCTGCCACTCGGTGGGCGCGCTGCCGGTCGAACTCGGCGCTGCGGGCGCGGACTTCGCGGTCGGCTGCACCTACAAGTACCTGAACGGCGGCCCCGGTTCGCCGGCCTTCCTGTACGCCGCCGAGCGGCACCTGGCGGCCGGCCCGCGGCAGCCGCTGAGCGGCTGGTTCGGGCACGCCCGCCCGTTCGCCTTCGAGCCCGGGTACGACCCCAAGCCGGGCATCGGGCGCTTCCTGACCAGTTCGCCGTCACTGCTCGGGCAGGCCGCACTGGGCGCGAGCCTGGACGTCTGGGAGCGCGCCGACCCGGCCGCCGTCCGGGCGAAGAGCCTGGCCCTGACCGACCTGTTCATCGGACTGGTCGAGGGTCTGGACGGGATCGAGGTGGTGACCCCGCGCGAGCACGCCCGGCGGGGCAGCCAGGTCGCACTGCGGCACGCCGACGGCTACCCGGTGGTGCAGGCGCTGATCGCGCGCGGCGTGATCGGGGACTTCCGTGCGCCCGACCTCATGCGGTTCGGCTTCACCCCGCTGTACCTCTCGTACACCGACGTCTGGGACGCGGCCCGGGAGCTGGCCGAGGTGCTGGCCGGCGGGGAGTGGCGGGAGGAGCGGTTCTCCCGCCGGGGCGAGGTGACCTGAGGCCCGGCGCCACGGTCCGGGCCCGGCGCGGTCCGGGCCCGGCGCGGTCCGGGCCCGGCGTCGGCGGACAGTCCGCCACGGAACAGTGACGCAGGTCATGTCCAGGTAAAGTTCGACCCCCATCACCCTTGGGAAGCCTCTCGGTTGACTTACCGTCAGCCATTAAGGGAGGTTTGCGTGAACATCGAACTCGGACCGCTTGAGCCCGAACCCTTCATGCTGGCCCTGGGGTTGACCCTGCTCTTCCTGATCACGTGGACGCTGGGCCACCGCCTCCTCCCCCGCGTCGAGCGGGCCCAGGCCGAGCGGTGGGACGCGACCGAGGGCCGCACCGAACGCGCCGACGCCATCCGCGCCGAAGCCGAGGCCGGCCGGGTGGTCGGCGAACCGGTGCACGCCGTCGCCGCCGGCCGCCGCACGGTGGACCGCTTCTTCCGCTCCCGCTGAGCCGCCGTCGGCCCCTCGCCCGCGC
>NZ_JBHWIJ010000354.1:0-8308 GCF_042732255.1 Kitasatospora sp. NPDC059803
GCCCGCCTCGATCGGCGGGACAGGGCGTAGGCGCGATGGGGCCGGCTGCTCCGGCGGGCGGTCGGCATGTCCGGCCGGGAGACGGTGCTGTTCCTGGACGAGATCCACCGCTTCTCCAAGGCCCAGCAGCCCTCGCAGCTCCCGGCCGTGGAGACCCGCTGGGTCACCCTGATCGCGGCGACCACCGAGAACCCGTACTTCTCGGTGATCTCCCCGCTGCTGTCCCGCTCGCTGCTGCTCACCCTGGAGTCGCTGACCGACGAGGACGTCCGCGCCCTGCTGCGCCGCGCGGTGGCCGACGAGCGCGGCCTGGGGGGCGCGCTGGAGCTGACGGCGGAGGCCGAGGACCACCTGGTGCGCCTCGCCGGCGGTGACGCCCGGCGGGCGCTCACCACGCTGGAGGCGGCGGCCGGGGCGGCGCTGGAGAAGGCCGAGGCGAGCATCACGCTGGCCACCACGGAGACGGCCGTCAACCAGGCGGCGGTGCGCTACGACAAGGACGGCGACCAGCACTACGACGTGGCGAGCGCACTGATCAAGTCGATCCGGGGCAGCGACGTGGACGCCACCCTGCACTACCTGGCCCGGATGATCGAGGCGGGGGAGGACCCGCGGTTCATCGCCCGCCGGCTGATGATCTCGGCCAGCGAGGACGTCGGCCTGGCCGACCCGACGGCGCTCCAGACGGCGGTCGCGGCGGCCCAGGCGGTGGCCCTGATCGGCTTCCCGGAGGCGCGGATCATCCTCTCCCAGGCGGCGATCGCGCTGGCCCTGGCGCCCAAGTCCAACGCGGCCTACCTGGCGATCGACGCGGCGCTGGCGGACGTCCGGCAGGGGCTCGCGGGCGCGGTGCCGCCGCACCTGCGGGACGCGCACTACGGCGGCGCGGGCAAGCTCGGCCACGGCCAGGGCTACCAGTACCCGCACGACCTGCCGGAGGGCATCGCGGCCCAGCAGTACGCGCCGGACGCGGTGCACGGCAAGGACTACTACCAGCCGACCCGGCGCGGCGGCGAGGCCCGGTACGCGGACGTCGTGGAGTGGACGCGGGGCCGGCTCAGGGGTGAGTGAGAAGGGGCGCTCGACCACCCGGTACAATCGGTCGAAGTGCCATGCCCCGGGACGGCGGCGGAGGAGACTCCACCGACCGGCCGCACCAGCGGGGCATCGGCCGTAGGCCTCCTCCGGGAGGCCCGCACCAGGAGCGTCGCGCACCGTTTCGGTGTCGCGGACGGCCCGGATTTCCGGGCTGTTCCGTGTGACCAGCACTTTTGTGCCCGGCTCCGGAGAGCGGCTGACCGCATCGCCTCGGCGATGGGTTGTCTCCGGGTCGCGAGATGCGACCTCCGTCAACACCTGGTGAAGCCGTATTCGTAAGCAAGGAAGGTTTGGTTCATGGCGAACCAGAAGCGTCCCAAGGTCAAGATCGCGCGTGCGCTCGGCGTGCCGCTGACCCCGAAGTCCGTCAAGTACTTCGAGGCCCGCCCGTACCCGCCCGGCCAGCACGGCCGTGGTCGCAAGCAGAACTCGGACTACAAGGTCCGTCTGCTCGAGAAGCAGCGTCTGCGCGCCCAGTACGACCTGAGCGAGAAGCAGATGGCGCGCGCGTTCGACCGCGCGAAGAAGGCCGAGGGCAAGACCGGTGAGGCGCTCGTCGCCGAGCTGGAGACCCGTCTGGACTCGCTGGTGCTGCGTTCGGGCATTGCCCGCACCATCTACCAGGCCCGCCAGATGGTCGTCCACGGCCACATCGAGGTCAACGGTGGCAAGGTCAACAAGCCGTCGTACCAGATGAAGCCGGGCTTCGTGGTGACCGTCCGCGAGCGCAGCAAGGAGAAGGTCCCGTTCCAGGTCGCCCGTGAGGGTGGCTACGCGGGTGAGGGCCAGACCCCGAAGTACCTCGAGGTCAACCTGAAGGCCCTGGCCTTCCGCCTGGACCGTGCGCCGCAGCGCAAGGAGGTCCCGGTGATCTGTGACGAGCAGCTGGTGGTCGAGTACTACTCGCGCTGACCCGTCGCGGTTCCGCATCTGCGGTACCTCAGCGATAAACACTCTCCAGGAGAGGGGGGGGGGGTTGTGGACCGTGGGGGGGGGGTGGTGTTGGGGCGGGGGCGCGCGAGTGATCCGAAAGAGAGCCCCTAGCGGTTCTCGCCGGTCATCGCCGCGGCCAGCCGCAGGTGCGGGCGGGCCTCCTCGGTGCGGCCCTGGCGCTCCAGGGTGCGGCCGAGCATCAGCCGGGCGTAGTCCTCGGCCGGGTCGGTGGCCAGGATCCGGAGCAACTCGGCCTCGGCGCGCCCGAGTTGGGCGGAGTGGTAGTAGCTGCGGGCCAGCAGCAGCCGGACCGAGAGGTTGGCCGGCTCCTCGGCGAGCACGCCCTCCAGCATGCGGGCGGCGTCGGCGTAGGCCTTGGACTCGAAGTGGAACGTCGCGAGGCGGTACTCGTCGGCGGCGGTGGTCACGGCCACGGGGGGCTCCTTCCGGGTGGTTCCTTGCCTCCTCAAGCAATCGGCAAGTTTCAGCTATTCCTGGCCGGTGCGGGCGCCGGTGCGGACGGCACCGAGCAGGGCCCGGACCCGGGCTCCGGGCCGCCCGTCGACCCGCTGGCGCCCAGCGCCCGGGAGACCGCCGCGTCCAGGTCGAGCCGGGCCCCGGCCTGGTAGCACCGCTCGTACTCCTGCGCGGTCAGCCCCGCCCGGGCCCGCTCCGCGCACTCCTGGTGCGGGCCGAAGAAGGACCGCGAGCCCAGGAAGGGCAGGCCGACCGTGTGCCAGATCCGGTGCGCGGCGCCCTGCAGCACCCGGGCCTCGCCCAGGTCGCCCGGCGCGCCCGGGCCGCCCGGCTCGGTCTCCAGCAGCGCCAGCAGGTCGATCGCCAGCGCGATGCCGAGCAGGTCGTGGAACAGGTGGTTCAGCCGCAGGCCCTCCCGGGCCAGGGCGCGGGCCGCCCGGACGGCGCCGTCCAGCCAGTGCGCGTACGCCGTCGCGTACAGCACGTACGCGTACGCCCACTGCTCGCCGTGCTCCTCGCACAGCTCGCGGGCCTGGCCGAACCAGAGCTCGCCGCTCTCCGGATCCCCTTGGAACAGGTACGCGAGGCCCAGCTCGACCATGGCCAGCACGACGTTGCTGTTGAGCTCGCCGATGGTCCGGTAGTGCCAGAGCGCCTCCTCGAACAGCTCGGCGGCGCGCTCCGGCTCGTCGCCGACCAGGGCCGCGCCGGCCTGCCGGTGGACGGCGTAGGCGAGCGCCCGGTCGTCGCCGGTGTCCAGGGCCTGGCGGCGGCACTCCTCCAGAGCCGGGCGGGCCGCCTCCAGGTCGCCTTGCAGGGTGGCCAGGTGGCCGGTCGCCCAGAGGGCTTTGGCGCGGGCCTCGGTCGGCTCGCGGTCCAGGGCGAGCGCGCGGTCCAGCCAGTGCCGCCCCTCGCCGAGGTGGCCGCAGCCGACCCAGTAGAACCACAGCGTGCCCGCCAGCAGCAGGGCGATCTGCTCCTCGCCGGGCTCGGCGAGGCAGAACTCCAGCGCCGCGCGGAGGTTGGGGTGGGCGAGTCGGGTGCGTTCGGCGGTCTCGGCCTGCCGGGGGCCGAACCACTCGACCTCGCCCCAGGTGGCCACGCCCAGGTACCAGTCGCGGTGGCGGCGCAGCAGCCGCTGCTCCTCGCCGGCGGCCCGCAGCCACTGGCCGCCGTAGTCGCGCAGGGTGTCCAGCAGCCGGAAGCGGACGCCGAAGGCGCTGTCCTCGCGCAGCACCACGGACTTGCCGACCAGTTCGTCGAGCTGGTCGAGCACGTCCTCGGCCTCCAGGGCGTCACCGGCGCAGACGTACTCGGCGGCCTCCAGGTCGAAACTGCCGGCGAAGACCGAGAGGCGGGCCCAGAGCAAACGTTCCTGCACGGTGCAGAGCTCATGGCTCCAACCGATCGTGGTGCGCAGCGCCCGGTGCCGCGGCAGGGCCGTCCGGGAGCCGCCGGTGAGCAGCCGGAACCGGTCGTCCAGCCGGGCGGTGATCTGCTCCACCGACAGCGCGCGCAGCCGCCCGGCCGCCAGCTCCACCGCCAGCGGGAGGCCGTCCAGACGGCGGCAGAGCAGGCTCACCGCCTCGGTGTTGGCCTCGGTCAGCGCGAAGGAGGGCAGCACCGCCCGGGCCCGCTCGGCGAACAGCCGCACCGCGTCCGGCAGCCCGCCCGGACCGCTCGGACCGCTCGGACCGCTCGGACCGCTCGGCCGAGGGTCGACCGGCAGCGGGGCCAGGGTGAGCAGGTGCTCGCCCGAGGCCCGCAGCGCGGCGCGGCTGGTGGTCAGCACCCGGAGGCCGGGCAGTGCCCGCAGCAGCGCGTTCGCCAGGTCGGCGCAGGCCTGCACCAGGTGCTCGCAGCCGTCCAGCACCAGCAGCGTGCGCCGGCCGGACAGCCGCTCGGTAAGCACGTCCAGCGGCGGGCGGGCGGTGTCGTCGGTCAGCCGCAGCGCCTCCAGCGCCGCGCGGCCGAGCAGCAGCGGGTCCTGCACCGGGGCCACCTCGACCAGCCAGGTGCCGTCCGGGAAGGCGCCGGCCGCCCGGGCGGCGGCGCGCAGGGCCAGCCGGCTCTTGCCCACCCCGCCCGGCCCGGTCACCGTCACCAGCCGGGCGCCGGCCAGCAGGCCCGCCAGCTCGGCCAGCTCCCGCTGCCGCCCGACGAAGCCCGTCACCTCGGCCGGCAGCCGGCCGGGCTGCGGCTCGCGCGGCCACGCCGCGGGTTCCCCGGGCTGTGCTCTCCAGTCGCCGGCCAAGCGTTGCTCCCCGTGTTCCTGGCCCGGACCGTCGGGGCCCGGACGTTCGTCGGGCCGTACGGGCGACGGCCCGCCTGGCAGAACGAGGTGACCGGCCGGTAGGTTACGCGCGCGGTTCGCACATCCGACCGGTTCGGCCGAGGGCCGACGCGGCGGTGGACCCCGGGGCCCGGCGATAACCCGGTCCGGAAACCGGGCGTGGGCGCGATAGGGTTCCGTTTGGAGAACAGCAAGGCGAGGGAGCGCGCAAAGGTGTCCGTGGGAGAGCTGGCCGGGTTGCTCGTCGCCGTGTTCTGGGCGGTCCTGGTCACCCTGCTCGCCGTGGTGCTGGTCCGCCTCTCGCGCGTGCTGAAGGAGGCCACCGTCCTCGTCTCCGCCGTCACCGAGCAGGCCGTCCCGCTGCTGAGCGACGCGGGCGCCGCCGTGCGCAGTGCCAACCAGCAGCTGGAGCGGGTGGACGAGATCACCGCCAACGTGCAGGACGCCGCCGCCAACGCCAACGCGCTCTCCTCCACCGTCGCCGCCACCCTGGGCGGGCCGCTGGTGAAGGTCGCGGCCTTCAGCTACGGCGTCCGCAAGGCCGTCGCCAAGCAGCAGGGCGGCCAGCCGTCCGTGCCGTCGCAGAGCGGCGAGCGCGAGGAGCTGGCCCGGCTGATCCGGGCCGAGGTGCGCGCCGCGACCGCGCCCAGGAACGGCCTGCTCTCCCGGGTCCGGCGCGCGGTGAGGGGCTGACGGCATGGTGCGACGCGTCTTCTGGATGGCGGTCGGCGCCGGTGCGACCGTGTGGGCCATGAACAAGGCCAACGAGGCCGTGCACCGGCTCACCCCGGACAGCCTCTCCGGCACCGCCACGCGCGGTGCGCTGCACCTGGGCGACCTGGCCAAGCAGTTCGCCCAGGACGTGCGGGCCGGCATGGCCGAGCGCGAGGAGCAGCTGAAGGACGACCTCGGACTGCACGGCACCGCCGTCGTCGAACCCCGGAGCACCGGACGGGTCCTGCGCGGCGAGCCGCAGTACCGAGCTATCTCGGCGGCGCCCGGCAGCCCGGCCGCCGCCCTGCCCCCGTCAGGCCCCCGCCCCGTGTCCCGTGGGGCCCGCACCACCACCCGAGCCATTGAAGAAACGCCCCGCCGCGCCCTGCCGCAGCGGGGCGGCACCCCGAACCGGAAGGACCAATAATGGAGTCGGCTGAGATCCGCCGCCGCTGGCTGCGCTTCTTCGAGGAGCGCGGCCACACCGTCGTTCCGTCGGCGTCCCTGGTCGCCGACGACCCCACCCTGCTGCTGGTCAACGCCGGCATGGTGCCGTTCAAGCCCTACTTCCTGGGCGAGGTCAAGCCGCAGTTCTCGCGCGCCACCAGCGTCCAGAAGTGCGTGCGCACCCTGGACATCGAGGAGGTCGGGAAGACCACCCGGCACGGCTCCTTCTTCCAGATGTGCGGCAACTTCTCCTTCGGCGACTACTTCAAGGAAGGCGCCATCAAGTTCGCGTGGGAGCTGCTCACCAGCTCCGTCGCGGACGGTGGCTACGGCCTGGAGAAGGAGAAGCTCTGGATCACCGTCTACCAGGACGACGACGAGGCCGAGCTGATCTGGCGTGACGTCATCGGCGTCCCGTCCGAGCGCATCCAGCGCCTCGGCATGAAGGACAACTTCTGGTCGATGGGCGTCCCCGGCCCCTGCGGCCCGTGCTCGGAGATCAACTACGACCGCGGCCCCGCGTACGGCGAGGAGGGCGGCCCGGCCGTCAACGGCGAGCGCTACCTGGAGATCTGGAACCTGGTCTTCATGCAGTACGAGCGCGGCCACGGCGACGGCAAGGACGGCTTCGAGATCCTCGGCGACCTGCCGAGCAAGAACATCGACACCGGCCTCGGCCTGGAGCGCCTCGCCGCCATCCTCCAGGGCGTCGACAACCTCTTCGAGATCGACACCAGCCGGATGATCCTCGACCGCGCCGCCGAGCTCACCGGCCACACCTACGGCGCCGACCACAAGTCGGACGTCTCGCTGCGCGTGGTCACCGACCACATCCGCACCGCGCTGATGCTGATCGGCGACGGCGTCACCCCCGGCAACGAGGGCCGCGGCTACGTGCTGCGCCGCATCCTGCGCCGCGCCATCCGCAACATGCGCCTGCTGGGCGCCACCGGCGTGGTGGCCAAGGACCTCACCGACATCGCGATCAAGGCGATGGCTCCGCAGTACCCGGAGCTGGAGAGCGACCGCAAGCGCATCGAGACGGTCGTCGTCGGCGAGGAGGCGGCCTTCCTGCAGACCCTCAAGGCCGGCACCAGCCTGCTGGACGCCGCGGTCACCGAGACCAAGCAGGCCGGCGGCGCGGTCCTCTCCGGGGACCAGGCCTTCAAGCTGCACGACACCTACGGCTTCCCGATCGACCTCACCCTGGAGATGGCCGAGGAGCAGGGCCTCCAGGTGGACGAGGCCGGCTTCCGCCGCCTGATGCAGGAGCAGCGCAACCGCGCCAAGGCGGACGCCAAGGCCAAGAAGATGGGCCACGCCGACGTCGCCGCGTACCGCGAGGTCGCCGACAAGTCCGGCGCGAGCGTCTTCACCGGCTACAACCTCACCGAGGGCGAGGCCAGCGTCGTCGGCCTGCTGGTGGACGGCGTTCCGTCGCCGGCCGCCTCCGAGGGCGACGAGGTCGAGATCATCCTCGACCGCACCCCGTTCTACGCCGAGGGCGGCGGCCAGCTCGCCGACCACGGCAGGATCCGGCTGGAGTCCGGCGCGGTGGTGGAGATCCGCGACGTGCAGCAGCCCGTCCCGGGTGTCATCGTGCACTCCGGTGGGGTGCTGTTCGGCGAGGTCGTGCTCGGCGCCTCGGCGTACGCCACGATCGACACCGAGCGCCGCCGGGCGATCGCCCGCGCCCACTCGGCCACCCACCTGACCCACCAGGCGCTGCGCGACGCGCTCGGCCCGACGGCCGCCCAGGCCGGCTCCGAGAACGCCCCCGGCCGCTTCCGCTTCGACTTCGGCTCGCCCGCCGCCGTCCCGGGCACCGTGCTGGTCGACGTCGAGCAGAAGATCAACGACGTGCTGGGTCGCGAACTCGACGTCACCGCCGAGGTCATGACGATGGATCAGGCCCGCAAGGCCGGTGCCATCGCGATGTTCGGCGAGAAGTACGGCGACGAGGTCCGGGTTGTCACCATCGGTGACTTCTCCAAGGAGCTGTGCGGTGGCACGCACGTCGGCAACACCGCCCAGCTGGGCCTGGTGAAGCTGCTCGGCGAGTCCTCGATCGGCTCCGGCGTGCGCCGCGTCGAGGCGCTGGTCGGCGTCGACGCGTACAAGTTCCTGGCCCGCGAGCACACCGTGGTGTCCCAGCTGACCGAGCTGGTCAAGGGGCGCCCGGAGGAGCTGCCGGAGAAGATCTCGGGCATGCTCGCCAAGCTCAAGGACGCCGAGAAGGAGATCGAGCGCTTCCGCGCCGAGAAGGTGCTGGCCGCCGCGGCGGGTCTGGCCGACTCGGCCGAGGACGTGCAGGGCATCTCGGTGGTCGCCGCGCAGGTCGCCGAC
>NZ_JBHWIJ010000355.1:0-8303 GCF_042732255.1 Kitasatospora sp. NPDC059803
GGGGCGGCCCCCCGGCCCCCCCCCCGCGGGCCCCCCCCCCGGGGGCCCCCCACGCCGGGGCCACACGTCGGCCCCAGGCGCCGGGCCCCAGGCGCCGGCTCACCCGGGAACGGGCGGCCCGCCCGGCCCCGTGAGCGCGGCCGGTACCCGATCGGCGGGCGGGGCCTGCCCGGCGGGCGTGGCGTCCGGCGCGCGGGCCCAGCGGCCAGCGAGCACGGTGCCGACCACCAGCTGGAGCTGGTGATACGCCATCAACGGCAGGACCAGCAGCCCGGCCTGGGGCCCGAAGAGCACGGTGGCCATCGGCAGGCCGCTCGCCAGACTCTTCTGCGAGCCGCACAGCACCGCCGCGATGGTGGCCGGCCGGTCGAGCCCCAGCAGCCGTGCCCCGAGCCCGGTGACCGCGAGCGCGGCGGCCAGCAGGGCGAGCAGCACCGCGAGCAGACCGAGCAGGGCGCCCGGGGTGGCCAGGCCCCAGCTGCCCTGAGCCGTCGCCGCGCTGAACGCGGTGTAGACGACGAGCAGGATCGAGCCCCGGTCCACCGGCGTCAGCACCCGTCTGTGCCGGGTGAGGAAGGCGCCGATCCACGGCCGCAGCACCTGCCCGAGCAGGAACGGCGCGAGCAACTGGGCCCCGATCCGCAGCAGCCCCTCGGCCGACAGCGCGGTGTGCACGTCCAGGAGCCAGGCCGCCAGCAGCGGGGTCAGCAGCAGCCCGGCCAGGCTGGAGTACGTCCCGGCGCAGATCGCCGCAGGGACGTCGCCCCCGGCGGCGCCGGTCAGCGCCACCGAGGACTGCACCGTCGACGGGAGCAGGCAGAGGAACAGCACCCCGGTCTGCAACTGCCCGCTGAGCGGGACGGGGGTGAGCAGCGCGGTGGCCGCCCCGAGCAGCGGGAAGAGGCCGAAGGTGGCGGCGAGCACCAGTCCGTGCAGCCGCAGGTGGCGCAGCCCGGCCAGCGTCTCGCGGGCGGAGAGCCGGGCGCCGTAGAGGAAGAACAGCAGCGCCACCGCCAGGTTGCAGGCCACTGCCGCGACCCGCGCCGAGCCCCCGGTGGCCGGAAACAGGGCGGCCAGGCCGACCGCCCCGGCGAGCGCGGCCAGGTACGGGTCGAGCCGGCGCGGCCACAGCCCGCGCCACCGGCTCCGGCTCCTGCGGGCGGTGTCGTCGGTCATCGGCCACCCCCGATCGCCGCCCCGCCCGGGCCGGACCCGAGCAGGCCGCCCACCAGGGACCCGGCGCCGTCGTGGTCGCTGCCCGCCGAGCCGCTGCCGTTCTGGACGTTGGCGGTGCGATCGATCTCCACCCAGGAGTCGGCGTTGGAGTTGTCGACGAGCGTGATCAGCCCCCCGCCCCCCCCCGCGGGCGCCGCTGCGCCGGCGAGCAGGCCGCACGCCCCGGCCAGCCCCAGTGCGGTGGCCCGCAGGACGGCGGCCGCCGGGGGCGGGGCGGGACCGCGCAGCCCGGCCATCACGCCGTCACCCCCGCGAAGGGGCGGGAGCGCGCGATGTTCCGCTCCAGCAGTTCGGTGGACTCCCGCACGCCGATCTGCCGGCTCTCCCCGGCGCCGGCCGGCAGCCGCCCGTCGGCCACCTTCAGCCCGGCCAGCGCCTCGTCCATGGCCCGGTGGGCCGCGAACAGGCAGGGCGTGCTGTAGATGGCGACGTCCACCCCCAGCTCGGTCAGCTCGGAGAGCGACAGCCGGGGGGACTTGCCGCCGGCGATCTGGTTGAACAGCAGCGGCTTGTCGCCGACGACCCCCCGGATCCGCCGGATCCAGTCCTCGCTGCGCACCCCGTCGACCAGCACCACGTCGGCGTCGGTGGCGGCGAGGGCCCGGGCGCGGCGCAGGATGTCCTCCTCCTCGGTGGCGTCGGTGCGGGCGACCACCAGGAGGTCCGTCCGGTTGGCGAGGACGAGGTCCAGCTTCTCCAGGTACTCCTCCAGCGGGAGGACCTGTTTGCCGTCGGCGTGGCCGCAGCGGCGCGGCCGTTTCTGGTCCTCCAGGATGACGCCGGACGCGCCGATGCGTTCGAGCCTGCGCACGACGTGGCAGGCGACCTCGGGATCGACGTAGCCGTCGTCGATGTCGACCAGGAGATGGTGCTGGGGGAAGGCGCCGCGCAACCGTTCGACGAAGCCGACCATGTCCGGCCAGGCGATGAACCCGATGTCGGGCAGGCCGTAGTAGGAGGCGGCGAAGCCGAATCCGGAGACGAACATGCCGTTGTAGTGCTCGGCCGCGATGGAGGCCGAGTACATGTCGTAGACGCCGATGAGGGGCGTGGCTCCCGGGCTCGCGATCTCCTCGCGGAGCCGCTGCCCGTGGCCCGACGCCGTGGTTCCGTGGAACATGGCCTTCTCCTCACTCGCGGTGGCTTTGCCTGAACTTGGTCTTCCCTAGACCAGACTGAGGTGCCATCACTATGTGGCCTTTAACGTTCCGTGGGCAAATCTTTAAGAGAGATTCACTCATTCGAGTGAGGCGTGGAATTGAATATATGTCAGACATATGAAAAGGGCGGTGGCGTGGAAGATCCACGCCACCACCCTGATCCGGTCGGCCCGGTCGCCGGAGAATCCCGCGACCTCGGCGATGAGCACGTGGCCGTGGCCGTAGCCGTAGCCGTGGCGGGGGGGAGTTGCGGGCGCGCGTCGGCGCGCCGGTGCGTCAGGACGCCGGAACGGGGCGGACGGCGCGGCGCTCGCGCAGCGTCCGGAGCACCCGGCGGGTCGCCCGGGTGGCGACCGGCGGCAGCAGGTCCAGCGCCAGCCGGCGCGAGGTGGACTGCTGGACGGGGGCCTTGACCTGGTAGTTGAGCCGCAGCACCGGCTCCCCGGCGATGGTGTCGTCGTCCATCGTGTAGCCCTCGGCCCGCCAGTCGCGGGCGAGCAGGACCTGCCGGACGGCCGCGGCGTCGCCCCAGGTGCCGTAGAACTTCATCGGGGTGAGCAGCACCGGCCGCAGGCCGCCGGTGAAGACCGCCTCCCAGACCGCCGCCGACACGCCGGGGGTGTGCTCCGAGCGGTAGTCGTCCAGCGCCACGACGCCGTTGTCGGCGAGCGCCGCCCTGGTCACCGCGATGTCCCCGGCGACGTGCTCGTACAGGTGGGAGGCGTCGACGTGGACGAACCGGCAGCTCCCGGCCGGGATCCGGCCGTCGGCCAGCACCGAGGTGGGCGCCTGCACGATCTCCGGCAACTCGCCGTGGAAGGCGAGGTAGTTGGCCTCGAAGGCGCTCCGGGTGAGGGTCTTGCGGTAGGACATCGCCATCTCGGCGGCGTTGTCCGCGTCGCCCGCCTCGGAGTCGAACAGGTCGCAGACGGTCAGCCGTTCGCCGGTCTGGAGGTGGTCGCCGAGCAGGACGGCGCTGCGGCCGAGGTAGCTGCCGAGTTCGAGGATGTCGCCGGTGGCGCCCGCCGTGGTCTGGGCCGCCAGCAGGTGGCCGAAGGCCGCTCGGTCGAGACGGAAGAACCAGCCGGGGATGTCGTCCCGGGTCAGTGGCGCGGGGCGGGTGGCTGTGGTCTCGGCGGTGGGCACGGCGGCCTCCAGGAGGGCGGGCGGGGCGCGGTGGCGGGTTCACGCCGCGGAGGGGATGCCGTGGACGTGAGGCCGATCATCATAGCGACGCGGAGGCCGACTGGGAGCCGGTTCGCAACGGCGCGATTTCGCGCGTTCGCGCTGCTGTGCGAAGGCGCTCGCCGGGTCGTGTCCCCGGCCTCACGGGTCGGTGCGCCCGGCCGGGTTCTCGGCCTCGCGGGTCAGTGCACCCGGCCGTCCAGCTCGGCGATGGTTTCCATCAGCCAGGCCCGCTCGGCCGCCGTGGAGGCCCGGGCGACGAGCAGCATGCCGCGCCGGAAGGGGTTCGGCTCCAGCTCGGCGGTGACCGCGCGGCCCTCGCCGTCGTAGAAGAAGCTGCTCGGCTCGTCCAGGAACGCCAGCCGGCGCCGGAGCACGGCCGCCTGCGCGGGCGGGTCGGCGAGGTGGTGCAGGAAGGCGGCGTGCGCGAAGAAGCGGATCTGGTCCGTGATCTCGGCCTGCTCCGGGTCGGCCAGCCGGCGCCGCAGTTCGGTCCGGCCCTCCTCGGTGAGCTCCAGCGTCTGGCGCGGCGCGGCCCCGCTGCCCGGCTCGGCGCGGCGGCGCAGCAGCCCGGCCTTCTCCAGCCTGGCGATGGCGGGGTAGAGCGCGCCGTCGCTGACCGGTCGGACGTGGCCGGTGAGGCCGGTGATCCGGGACTTGAGTTGGTAGCCGTGCAGCGGCTGGTCGTACAGGAAGCCGAGGATCGCGAGGGTCAGCACGGTCGAAGCCCTTTCGTCGGAGTGCGCCCTGTGGCGCGCCCCATGTTACCTCTTGTCGATGTGCCTCGATACGAGGTATCTCTATTCGAGGTGAGCCACCGGCAGGCGGTGGCGGAACGGGGAGGAAGCATGCACGGGCGTCCGTCGCGACGACTGGCCGCACTGGCCGGACCGGTCTACGTCGAACTGCTGTCCAACGTGATCGCCTCGGTGATCGGCACCTTCTGGGTGGCGGGCCTCGGCGGGGCGGCCGTCGCCGCCGTCACCCTGGCCGGCACCGTGGAGAACCTGCTGCTCGGGCTCGTCCTGGTGGTCGGCTCCGGCACCAGCGTGCGGCTCTCCCGCGCGCTCGGCGCCGGCGACCGGGACGACGCCGCCCGCACCACCCGCGCAGCCTGGCGGCTCTGCGCGGTGGGCAGCCTCGCGCTCGCAGTCCCCGGCTTCCTGCTGCGCGACCGCCTGGCCGGCGCCTTCCTGGACGGCGCCGCCGCCGCCCTCGCCGCCGACTACTTCACCGTCGCCTTCCCGGCGTTCGCCCTGTTCTCCGGCCAGCGCGTCGCCGACGAACTGTTCAAGGGCGCGGGCGACACCCGCACCCCGATGCGGATGGCCCTGCTGTCGAACGCGCTGCTGCTCGCCCTCGACCCGCTGCTCGTCCTCGGCGCCGGCCCGGTGCCCGCGCTCGGGGTGACGGGCGCCGCGCTGGCCCTGGCCGGCTCGCGGGCGGTCGCCCTCGCCGTCACCCTGCGGTTGCGGCCGCGGCTGCCCGCACCCCCCGGGGGAACCGGCGCGGCGGCTGGCCGGATCGTCCGCGCGGGAGCGCCGTTTGGCCTGGACTTCACCGCCCGGATGGCCGTCGGCACGGCCCAACTCGCCCTGGTCGCAGGCTTCGGCGTCGCGGCGGTGGCCGGGTACGGCATCGGCTACCGGGCCTTGCTGGTCGTCACCATGGCGTTCTACGCGCTCCGGCAAGCCGCCGCGATCGAGGCCGCCCGCCTCTGCGGCGCGGGCCGTGCCACCGAGTTGGGCGCGCTGCACCGCGCCACCGGACGCCTCGCCGCGCTCCTCGGCGCCGTCGCGGCGGTGCTGTCCGCGACGCTCGCCGCCCCGCTGACCGCGCTGTTCACCGACGACCCGGCGGTGGCCGGGCAGTCCGTCGGCTTCCTGCGGATGGCGGCGTTCTACCTGCTCCCGTACGCGCTGGTGGTCGCCCTCGGCGGGGTGCACCAGGCGGCGGGCGCCGGTCGGCCGCTGGTGCTCTCCGTGCTGCTCGGACTGGGCGCCCAACTCGCCGCCTCCGCGGCCCTGTCGGGGCCGCTCGGGGTGACCGGGGTGTGGGTGGGGCCGGCCGTGGGCGCGGCCGTGCAGCTCGGCCTGCTGCTGCTCCTGGCTCGGCGTGGGCCCCGGCGGCCCGTGTCGTCGGCGGAGCAGGGCGGCCGGGCCCTGGAATCGGTCGGATGATCGACTCCGGTCGCCCGGCTGTGGAACAGTGGAGGCCATGGGACCGACACTCGACGGGCGGCCGCTGCCGTCCCCGCACGCAGACGAACGCGCCATGCTGGAAGGCTGGTTGGAGTTCCACCGGGCGACTCTCGTGCAGAAGGTCGCCGGGCTCGACGACCAGCAGGTCCGGCTGGCGGCCGTCCCGCCGTCGACGATGACGCTGCTCGGCCTGGTCCAGCACCTCGCCGAGGTCGAACGCACCTGGTACCAGCGGGTGCTGGCCGGCCGGGAGGCGCCGCCGCTGTACGGCGCGGACGGCGAGGGCGGCTACGCGCTCACCCCGGAGCGGGGGATGCCCGAGGCGCTGGCCGACTGGCGGGCGGAGGTCGAGCAGGGCCGCGAACTGACCGCCGCGGCGGCGCTGGAGGACACCGGACGCCTCTCCGAGCGGGCGGCGGCCGTGTTCGGCTCGGAGACCGTCTCGCTGCGCTGGATCCTGGTGCACCTGATCGAGGAGTACGCCCGCCACAACGGCCACGCGGACCTGCTCCGGGAGAGCATCGACGGCCTCACGGGCGTGTGACGGCTCCCTGGGGGAGGGCCCCGGGGGCCGGGCCGAGGTGGGCGTCCAGGGCGGCGCGCAGCAGCGGTTCGACGTCCTCGCCGCCGGTGATGAGCCGCAGGCTGCCCCAGGCGCGCAGTTGGGCCAGGCCGTGCAGGTTCGCCCACAGTGCGGCGGCCGCCGGTCCGGGATCGGTGGACTCCGGGCGGGCCTCGCCGACCAGGCGGGCGACGGTGTGGAACATCGGCAGGGTGGTGTGCCGCAGCTCGGCTCCACTGCCCTCCAGCAGGTCGTGACGGAACATCAGCTCGAACATGCCGGGGTTGGCCGCCGCGAAGCCGAGATAGGCACGGGCGAGCGCGTCGAGCCGGGTGCGGGGGGCCGCGCCGGTGGTGGCGGCCAGCGCGTCGGCGCCGGCCAGGGTGTCGGTGAGCCTGCCGAACCCGTGTCGCGCGATGGCGGCGAGCAGTTCGCGGTGGGTGGGGAAGTGGCGGCGGGGGGCTCCGTGCGAGACCCCCGCCTGCCGGGCGATCTCGCGCAGGCCGAGGGCGTGGACGCCCTCCCTGGTCACCAGTTCGACGCCGGCGGCCACCAGGCGCGCGCGCAGGTCCTTCTCCTGATCGGTCATGGGCCTTGTCTACCAGGCCGCTGTAGACAGTGTCTACTCGCGTCGGCGCGGGCGCCCCGGGCAGAATCGGGGGCATGGACGAAGGCGGAGAGGCGGCCTGCTGGCTGGACCGGGTGTGCCCGGAGTGCGGGCGCCTGCGCGAGCGGCCCGGGCCGCAACCGTGCGAGAACTGCGGGGCCGGGAGCGCGGACGGCGAGGCGGGGGCCCGGCAGCCCGCGGCGAAGGCCGAGGCCGCGCCGGAGCAGGACGGCTGACTGCAGGTCCAGGAGGGCTCGGCCCCGGCTCGGAACGGCTGAACCCCGGCCCGGAACGCCTGAACCTCGGCCCGGAACAGCTGGGCCCCGGTGCGGCCGGGCGGGCCTGACCGGGGCCGCAGGCGTACGGCGGGTTTCGGGCTGCTACTGCTGCGGCGGCTGGTCGCGGAACTGGTTCTTCGCCTGCTCCTGGGCGGCGTCCACCTGGCTGCTGTACTTGCCCTGGGTGCGCTCGTCGACGGCGTCCCCAGCCTTGTCGACGGCCCTGTCGGCCTGGTCCTCGTGGCCCTTCAACAGGCCCTTGAGCTTATCCAACATGGACATCTGGTCACGCTCCTGGAAGAGACGGCCCCACCCCTCCAGGATCACCGCCTCCGCCGCCGTCCGCATCCCGCGGCCGCGCGGCGGCCTTGGCAACGTGATGCCGGTCATGTCAAATCGGGAGTTCACGGACCGCCGGAAGGAGTCGCCTTGAAGCCACGAGCCCGCCGCCCGATCTCCCTGCCCCTCCGCCCGACCAGCCCGCTCGACCAGTCCACCCCGATACCGCACCAGCAGCGCCGGGACCAGCGCCCGCGCACCGCGACCGTCCGGAGCGCGGGCGCCGCCCTGACCGTCGCCGCCCTGGCCGCCCCGCTGCTGCTGGCCGGGGCCGGCGGCGCGGCCGCCGACCCGGACCCGGCGCGCAGAGGCGAGCGGCTCGCCGCGCGCCTGGTCGAGGCCGCCGACGCCGAGAGCGCCCACGACACCCTGGCCGCGCTCCAGCGGATCGCCGACCGCAACGGCGGCACCCGGGTGGCCGGTTCGAAGGGGCACGACGAGTCCGCGCGCTACGTCTACGAGCAGGCCCGCCGGGCCGGGCTGAAGGTGTCCCGACAGGAGTTCGAGTACACCTTCTTCGAGGCCCGCTCGGAGCGGCTGCAGGTGCTGTCCCCGCAGGCCGAGAGCATCCCGCTGATCGCCATGACGTACTCGCCCGGCGGCCCGGACGCGGGTCTGAACGCCGACCTGGCGGTCGCCCCGGTCAGCGCCGCGACCGGCGGCGGGCCCCCCCCCCAGCCCCGGGGGGGGGGGAGCGCGGGGGGGACTGCGGGGGTCGAGGTGGTGGTGGACTGC
>NZ_JBHWIJ010000356.1:0-8172 GCF_042732255.1 Kitasatospora sp. NPDC059803
AACCCGCCCCCTGGCGGGCCGCCCCACCCGCCCCACCCTCCCACGTCTGGCCCTACCGGGCGCCCCCCCCCCCCCGGCCCGCCGCCGGTACGCTGCGGGCCGCGGGCGGTCGGCAGCAGGACGGCGGTGACGGCGCTGCCCTCGCCGGTCCATCGGTCGGCGCGCAGGCAGACCCAGGACGCCGAGCCCGCGTTCTGCGGCAGCGGCTGCACCGCGAAGGCCCACAGGTTGAGCTGCTTGACGCCCGGCGTGCCGTCCGGGACGGCGCAGCCCGCGCGGGCCCAGGCCAGCAGCGCGTCCTGGCCGGTGGCCTCGCGCGGCTCGCGGGCCGGCTGGGTACGGTCCGGTGGCGGGGAGTAGGTGAGGTGCGCGGGGACGAGCCCGCCGAGGTCGGTCAGCAGGAAGGCGTGCTTCTCGGCGATGGCGGGGGAGGAGTGCAGCTGGAGCACCGTGGCGCCGTGGCAGTCCGCGAGCCCACCGCCCGGGACCGCCGCCGTGACCCCGTCAGGGTGGTCCAACGGCCGTGCAGGGGAGTCGGGTTGGTCGATCCGGCGGGTCTCGGCGGCGTCCACCCAGGGGGCCAGCAGATAGCGCACGGCGGTGCCCTGGCGGCGCAGCACCACCGCGCCCGCCGTGGTCACGTCCGAGTCGTCGGCCCGGGCGAGGTCCAGGCCGCCGTCGCGCCCGTCGGTGTAGCGGGCGAGCCGCCGGCCGTCGAACAGCACCACCACGGCGGTGCCGTCGACCGTCCCGGCGAACAGCAGGGCGGGCGGGGCGACGGGCGGCGTGGCGTCCACACCCGGCTCGGCGCGGGTCTGCGGGCCCGGCTGCTCCCAGGCGGCCAGGGCGCGGCCGAGCAGCGCGCCGTCGTCGCGGCGGTCGCCGCGGGCGGGCCAGGCGGTGAAGTCGACCCGCGCGGTGTGCTGCCACCGGTCCGGCTCGACCCGGGTCAGGCGGGCCGGGTCGGCCGCGGTGCCGGACGGGGCGGGCGCGGGGCGGCCCACGGGCGCGGCCGGCCCGGAGTCGGCGACCACGGCCGCCGTCGTGCTGAGTCCGAGCAGGCCGACCAGCAGCACGGCGCTCCACGTCCGGCGGCGGCGCAGCAGGTCGGTGGGCTGGACCCGCACCGCGCACGGGTCGAAGGCGGGCGGCTCCGGGTCCGCCCCGCCGGTCACACCGGCCGCCGCCGCGACGGCCTCCTCGGGGCGCTCGACCCCGGCCTGTCGCAGCGCCCCGGCCGCCTGCTCCGGCGTCAGCCCCTCCACCTCGCGCAGGGCGAAGGCCGCCCGGGCGGGGGCGTCGAGCGCCGCGAGCGCGTGGTCCAGCGCCGCGTCCTCCTCGCCGCCGTGCGGGGTGAACAGCCGCAGTCCCCAGATCCGGGGAGCGGGCAGCCGCCGCGCGGGGTGCGGCCGCAGCGCTGCGCGCAGCACCCGCAGGCGCAGTGCGGCGTACACCGGGTCCTCGTCCGCTGCCGACGGACCGGCCGGGCGGGTCCAGCGGGAGGGCAGGGCGCGCTGGACGGTCGCGTGCGCGGCCAGCACCCGGCTGTGCCGGTCCCGGTCGGCGGGCAGCGCGAGGTACGCGAGCCGGGCCAGCCTGCGGTAGTGGCGCACCAGCGCGGCCTCGGCCTGGGCCACCGGGCGCGCCGCGGCGCCCTGCGCCGGCGATGCCGCGCCCATCGTCCGTCCTGCCAACGGGCCCTCCCCGGATGCCGTGCGTGCTGTCGTGGTGGACGGTCCAACGAGTCGATCATGTGATGGTTGCGCCGTCCGGGTCGCCGGGTCGCCAGGTCAGTGCGTTGCTGGGTCAGTGCGTTGCTGGGTCGGTGCGTTGCCGGGTCGGTGGGTCGGTGGTTTCGGCGAGGCGCCGGGTCGCCGCTCCGCCGGTTCGGGGGTGTCGGTTCGGCGCGGTGTCGGATCCGCGTTCGGCGGGCGGGCCCAAGGTCCCGCCCGTTCAGCCCCTTGGCCCCTGGCGGCCCGTGCCGCCGGGCGCGATGCTGCCGGTACCGGCCGGGACGATCCGCGCCCGGCCGCAAGAGTGTCGTGGACGAGGTGAACCGGCGTGCGGCATGCCACCGTCGAATCAGTGATGACCAGCCCCGTGGTCCGGGTCGCGCCCGAGACCGGCTTCCGGGAGATCGTCGCGCTGCTGACCGAGTACGACATCACCGGGGTGCCGGTGGTGGACGCGCAGGGGCGGCCGCTCGGGATCGTCTCCGAGGCCGACCTGCTGCGCACGCTGGCCGCGCAGGAGGATCCGGGCGCGCTGCTGCCCGCCCCCGAGGCGGCGCCGGCCGGCCCGGGCGGTGCCGTGACCGCGGCCGACCTGATGACCGGGCAGCCGGTCTGCACGACGCCCGGGACCAGCGTGGTCGCGGCGGCCCGGCTGATGAGCCGGCACGGGCTGAAGCGGCTGCCGGTGCTGGACGAGGACGGACGGGTGACCGGCATGGTCAGTCGCGGGGACCTGCTGCGGGTGTTCCTGCGCGAGGACGTGGTGATCCGGCGGGAGATCGTCGAGGAGGTGCTCGGCCGGATCGACGGGGTGAGCCCGGCGGAGATCGGCGTCGAGGTCGATCAGGGCCGGGTGGTGCTCAGCGGTACGGTGCCCGAGCCGTACCTGGTCCCGATCGTGCTCAACCTGTGCCGCTCGGTGGACGGCGTGGTCTCGGTCACCGACCGGCTCGGTGCGGGCGGGGCGGCCGCTCCGGTGGGCTGATCCGTCGATCCTGCGATCCGACCGCTGTGCGCCGCCCCGGCCCGGGCGGTTCGCTTCGCATACTGCGGAGCGTATCGGGTAACTCACCCTGTGTGCCCGGCGGGTCGAACTGCCGGGGCGGCGGAGCACAGGGGAGGCGGCCGTGGCGGTCGTATTCGACGCGGACTTCACTTCGACCAGACAGTGGACTGCCGGGCGCACCAGTGCCTACCCCCGGATGGGGCCGACCAACCGGAGCGACCACAAGCTCGACTACCTCGGCCGCGGCTACTGCCCGGGCGGCGTGTTCAGCGCCACCCGGCGGCTCGTCGGCGGGCTCTGGACGTGCAACCTGCTCACCACCGAGGGCAGTCCGGACGGCTTCCAGGCCCGCACCGGCGACCAGCTGTCGGCACGCATCACGCTGCCCGTCGGGCTGGGTGCCTGGCCGGCCGTCTGGACCTGGCGGGACGGCGGCAACGAGGTCGACCTCTTCGAGTACCACCCCGACCACCCTGACCTGTTGGAGTTCTCCAACCACGTCCGGGGCGGGTACCGGTACTGGCACGGCGCCGGCTCGGGGATCGCGCCCGGGTCGACCTTCGACCTGCGGGTCGTGCTCGGCGCGAACTCGGTGGACTGGTACGTCGAGGACGAGCTGGTCTACGCGGACCTGCACGGGGTCGGTCCCGGCTGGCAGGCGTACCTGATCGTCAACCTGTCGGTCGCGGACGGCACGTACCACGACCGGCCGCCGCTGCAGGGGCCGGACCGGCTCAGCTGGGTCTGCCACAGCCTTCAGGTCGAGCGCTGAGCGTCCCGCCTCACGGGGCGAAGGTGGCGGTGACCGGGCCGCGCGGGCCGGAGCGCTGGAACCAGACCGTCCGACGGTGCGCGCCGATGTGCGCGGGGTGGGCCACGTACAGGTCGTCGCGCGGGGCGCGTTCGTTGCCGGGGGCCAGGGCCGCGTCCACGGCGCGCGCGGCGATGGCGTGCAGCAGGGCGGTGGCGGTCGCTTCGGCCGCGGGCGGTGCGATGGCGAGCGCGGTGAGTTCGGCCCAGAGCGCGGTGGAGACGTAGCTGATCGGGGAGTGGCCGAGCGCGGGATGGGGGCGGTGGTCCCCGTGGCGCCGCAGCACCCCGGCCGTGACGAGCTGCTCGGGCGAGCGGTCGTCGGCCGGTGGGTGGTGGTTCATGGGCGGCAACGCTACCCCGGTGGGCCGGGCGCTGAGCGCCGGAACGTTTTCTCAGGCTTTCTTCAGGGCGCTTCGGCCCGGTGCGGGCGCACGATGGTGGTGAGGCGCTGGTCACCTCGGCGGGCCCCGGCTGCGGGGCCGGAGGAGGAGGTCCCCATGAGGTACTGGCACGGACACGGCCACGTCCTGGGTGGCTGGGGCATCGGTGTGATGGCGGTCTTGACGCTGCTGGTCCTGCTGGTGCTGGTGCTCGCCGCCATCGCCCTGTTCCGGTACGTGTCGCGGTCGCGTCGACCGTTGCCGTACGGCCCGGCGGGTCCGGGTGCGGCGGGGCCGGGTTCGGGTTCGGCGGCTTCGGGTGCGGCGGGGCCGGGGTGGGGCGCACCGCACGGCGCGGCGGCCGGGCCGACGCCCGAGCAACTGCTCGCGGAGCGGTTCGCGCGTGGCGAGATCGACACCGAGGAGTACCGGCACAGGCTCGACACGCTGCGCTCGGTGAACGGGCCGGGTGACGGCTGAGCCGGGGCGCACGCGGGCCCGCCACACGGTGGTGCGTGTGGCGGGCCCGTCTGCGGTGGCGGCCTGGCCGGCGTTTGCGCAGCCCGTTCGGCCTGCGCGGTCTACTCGGCGTGCGTGGCCTGCTGGGCCTATTCGACGACCAGCTCGACCGGGATGTTGCCGCGGGTGGCGCGCGAGTACGGGCAGACCTCGTGCGCCTGCTTGACCAGCTGCTCGCCGGTCCCGTCCGCGAGTGCCTCGGGCAGTTCGACGCGCAGCACGACGGCCAGGCCGAAGCCGGCGCCGTCCTTGCCGATCGACACCTCGGCGGTGACCGAGACCTCGCTGGTGTCGACCCGGGCCTGGCGGCCGACCAGGCCGAGGGCGCTGGCGAAGCAGGCCGCGTAGCCGGCCGCGAACAGCTGCTCGGGGTTGGTGCCCTGGCCGCTGCCGCCGAGCGCGGGCGGCATCGCGAGCGCGAGGTCCAGCTGCCCGTCGGAGCTGACGGCGCGGCCCTCCCGGCCGTTGGCGGTGGCGGCTGCGGTGTAGAGCGCGTCCATGGTCGGTTCCCTTCGTGTGTTCCGGCGGCCGCCCGGGCCGCCCTCTGGAGATAAGTAGAGCACGCAATTCAATTGCGCACAACTGAATGGCGTGAGGGTGATCGGTACCATGGAGCCATGACCACGCTCCCCGGCATGGCGGACGAGGAACTGCTCCGCCTCGACCAGCAGATCTGCTTCTCGCTGAACGCGGCCTCCCGCGCCTTCGGCGGCGTCTACCGGGTGCTGCTCCGCGACCTCGGACTCACCTACCCCCAGTACCTCGTCCTGCTCGTGCTCTGGGAGGACGGCGACCTGCCCGTCAAGCGGATCGGCGAGCGCCTGCGGCTCGACTCCGGCACGCTCTCCCCGCTGCTCAAGCGGCTGGAGGCGGCCGGACTGGTGCGGCGCGAGCGCAGTCCGGAGGACGAGCGGTCGGTCACCGTCAGCCTCACCGCCGAGGGCTCCGCCCTGCGCGAGCGGGCCGGCCAGGTGCCGCGCCGGCTGTTCGGCGCGACCGGGCTGCCGGTCGAGGACCTGGCCGCGCTGCGCGTACTGCTGGAGCGGGTGACCGCCGCGCTGGACTCGGCGGTGGTGGAGCCGGCGCCGTAGTCGCGGCATCCGCCCTGTCAAGTCGGGCGGTCCGCAGCCTGTGACGTGGGTCACGTGCGTCTGGGTCCCGGGCTCCTGTCGGGGCCGAACCGGCAGGTCAGCGCCGGTTTTCGAAAGTGAACGGAAACGGTCGCCAATTGTCCGCCCGATCCGGTCAACAACCCGGGCCGCCCGGACGGTTACACCACGAGCCCCCAGGGGCCGTCGGCGTGCCACCCGGTGGGCCGGCCAGCTGACCCACGAAAGGGGGGCGCGTGTGCTGAACACCCCCGGGCCGGGCGAGAAGCGGGACCTGCGGGCGGACCCGCTCGGCGCGCTGCCGGCCGACTTCGAGGCCTTCTTCACCCGCGAGCACCCGGGCTACCTCCGGTACGCCCAGCAGCGCCTGCGACATCGCGAGGACGCGCAGGACGCCGTCCAGAACGCGGGCGCCACGCTCTACAAGAACTGGCGCCGCGCCCTGGCCAGCGCCGACCTGCAGGCCTTCGCCTTCAAGATCGTCAAGGATGCGGTGGTGGACCTCCTGCGCGAGCGCCGCCGTGCCGAACGCAAACGGCTGCGCGTCATCGCGCAGCGCCGGCCCGACACCAGCCAGGACGAACTGGACCAGCTCGCCGAACTCGACGCGCTGGACTGGGCGATGGAGGAGCTCGCGCGCGCCGCCCCGGTCCAGGCCGACGTCGTCCGGCTGCGCCAGGCGGGCCTGTCCTACCCGGACATCGGCCGCAGCCTCGGCATCGCGCACACCACCGCCCGCACCTACTACAGCCTCGGGCGGCGCCACCTGGAGTACCTGCTGGAGCAGCCGGACGACGGGCAGGCGCCGTGAAGGTCACCGAACTGCTGCGGGCGGACGCCGCCCTGCTGGAACGCGAGTTCCGCGACCACGACCCGGCCGCCTTCACCCGTCGGCTGGCCGAGCGGCTCGCCGCCGCCCGCCGGCCCGCGCCACCCGCCCGCGAACGCCCGGCCCGCCCGCCCGCGAACGCCCGGCCGCCGCACGCATTCGGCGAGCCCCCGTGGGCCGGCGGCCGGACCGAGCTCCGCCGCGACCTGCGGCACCTGTGCGCCACCGTGGCGGGCGCGGTGGACCCGGCCGAACTGGCTCTGGACCTCGAACTCGCCGAGAAGACGGCCTTCCGCACCCTCGGCTGCCTGCTCTACGGGATGGGCCGCACCGCCGACGGCGTCTTCTGGTGGCGGATCGCGACGCAGTACGGCGACCAGCTGGCCGTGCACTGCCTGGCCGTCCACTACGCGGCCGAGGGCGAGACCCGGGACGCGGCCCGCTGGGCCGCCCAGGCCGAGGACCTCAGCGCCCCCGGTCACCTGCCCGCCCTGGCCCCGGACGCCGGGCCGGGCGGCGCCGCGCAATTGGCGCGGGAACTGGCCGAGCGCTACGACGGCGAGATCCTGCTGACGCTCAGGGACGTGCTGGCGGTGCGCCCGGGGGCGGACGGCGGACGGCTGGGCCTGCGGTCGGTGCGGGGGAGAGGGGTGGTGCGCATCCGGTGAGCCGGGCGGTGGGGCGGTGGGGCGCTGGTGGGTGGAGGGCGGTGGTGGTGGCAGCGGGGCGGCCGCCGCCCGCGGGCTCACGCGAGCCCCGTGATGGCGTCGCCGACGTACTCGGCCCCGATCACGGCCAGCACGGTGGTCGTGATCGCCGTGCTGTGGGTGGCCAGCCAGGCCTTCCACTCCCCGAGGGTCCGCGCCGAGCGGTCCCCGCGGAGCAGGTGGACCGCGAGCGGAAGCAGCGTGCACAGCGAACCGATCAGCACCATCAGTGCGGCGGCCACCACCGTGCCCCCGACCCCGGCCGTACTGGCGGCGATCGAGGCCGCGCCGCCGACGGCCAGTGCCAGGTTCTTCGGGCCGGTCGTGACCAGGACGACCGCGAGACCGGCCGACCGGCCCGCGCTGAAGCGGCCCACCTCCCGCATCCACCTCGGCGGCGCGGTGACATGCCCCGCGCGGGGCCGGTCGCGCCACTGCTTCCCGGTCATCAGGACGAACAGGACGCCCAGCGCGAGCTCCAGCCAGTACAGCCAGGCCGGCCGGCCGCCACCCGAACCCAGTGCGCTGCCCGCCGCCACCACGACCGCCACCACCGCCGCCAGGCCGACCGCCCAGCCGGCCGCGAAGGCGAGCGCGATGGTCCGCCCGCGCGGTGCGGCCAGCATCAGGACCACCGCCACCAGCGCCGGCGGGCTGATCGCGAGGCCCACCGCCGACGCCAGCATCGAACCGACCGCCTCGCCCATCCCGCTCCCGCCTCCTCGCCGTCGCCCGGGCTCGCCCGGCGCAGCCGCCGTCAGCGCCCGTCCGGCGCAGCCGCGGTTCGGGCTCGTCCCGTGAAGCCGCTGCCCCGGGGCGTCCGGTTAAGCCGCTGCCCCGGGCCTGCTCCGCCGGGCACACGTCTGCCCCATTCAGCTACGCCCGGGGCCGCCGTGCACGGCCGGGGCCGCTGTGCGGGTGAGGCCCGGGGGGCTCAGGCGCGGAACGGCCGTCGTTCGACCGGAACCGCCGAGGGCCGCCGCCCCCCCCGGGTGGGGCTGCGCCCCCCCGACCCCGCCCCCGCCCCCGGGCCCCGGCCGGGGCCGGGGCGCCAGGGCCGGGGCGGGCTGCGGGGC
>NZ_JBHWIJ010000357.1:0-8104 GCF_042732255.1 Kitasatospora sp. NPDC059803
TACGCACCCCCCGGGTTGGGGAGTGGGGCGGGGGGGGTGTGGGCGGGGGGTTGCGGGAGTGGGGCGGGGGGGGTGTGGGCGGGGGGCCGCACCGGGCGGGTGTCGGCGGGCCCGGGTGCCGAGGGGCTCAGGTGCCGGCGAGGGGGAGGGAGGCGGCGACCACCTGGCCCAGTGCCACCGCCCGCTCCAGCGCCTGGCGGAGCAGGTCCTCGCGCGGCTGGCGGCCCACCATCCCGGCCGGGACGGCGTACATGGTGACCTCGGAGAGCTGACTCGCGGCCATCCGCCAGGCGTCGGTGACCTGGAGCGGCTGGTGCGCCTGCCACCAGCCGGTGCTGCCGCCGGCGGCAGCGGGCTGCAGGATCGCGTGCAGCTTGCCCATCGCCACCAGGACCGACCAGCCGCCCAGTTGGTCCGGGGTCTCGTCGAGGTCGGTGATGGCCTGGAAGCCGGCGTCCTGGAGCAGGTCGAGGAACTCGTCCTCGCCCGAGGTGCTGCCGGGGCGCCCGACCGGGCCGGTCGGCTCGACGACCAGCGAGGCGTGCCCGACCTTGCCGTGCAGCACCAGCCCGCAGGTGATGCCGAGGATGGCGGCCTGGCCCGGCGCGCTGGGCTGGGCGGTGGGGGTGGTCGCCGGGGTCGGCGCGGGAATGGGCACCAGCGGGTGCGCGGGCGCGGCCGGGGCGCCGGTCTGGGCCTGGCTGATGCTGCGGACGGCGCCGACCAACTGCTCCTCGGCCACCGGCACCACCTGGGACGGGATGCAGCGGGCGTGGGCGAAGGCGAGTACGGCGGTCTCCTCGCCGACGAACAGGACGGTGCTGGTGGGCTCCGCGTGGGTGTCGCCGGAGGTGCGGCAGGAGGTGCATTCGTAGCTGTCGGGTGCGCGGTCGCCGCCGAGGAGGCGGTCCGCCTCGTCGTCGCCGATCTCGGACCGGACCTCGTCGCTGACGTCGAGCATGCGCGGCACTGGTTCTCCTCTGGTGGGTGCGGTTGGCGGTTGGGGGCGGATACGGGGAGGTCGCCATGACCAACGGGCCCTTGTGTCAGGCGTCACGGGTGGTCGACGAGGCTGACGGGAATTGCCTCTGATCCGACCGCGCCGCGTGTTCTCGTGGTCGCAATGTGTCGATGTCGGTGGCAGGCCTGCCGGAATGAAACCGTGAGGTGAGTCACGCCACCGTGATGTTTGATCTACGAATCGACGGCTAAAACGGGCATTTCGGGCAGGATTGTGCGGGTACTACCGCCGGTAACCCTTGGCTGAGCTGGGCAGACCGGTGGAGTTTTGGTTTCCCCGCCGACCGGCTCGTAGCTTCATTGGCGGCGCAACGAGCGCCACCCGGGTTCACCCCCGACGCACCGCCCCTCCGGCTCCCCGCCGGATGCGGCAGGTGCCCGCCGACGCGATCGCTCGAAAAGGTCGCCGGTGAGCGGCTGGGTGGCCGGGGCGGCAAGCGGCACGTCCGACACGTGCACGGTCGCCCGACGGACGCGGCAAGTGAACGCGGCCCTCTCCAGGGCCTGGTTCCGCATGCCCGCCCGGGGCTTTCGAGAGGAACCCCATGACCTTCCGTCACGAGATCGCCGCTGCCACCACCTCCACGGCCACCAAGCGCAACCGCGTCCGGATGGCTGTCGTGGCGGGCGCCGCTGTCGCGGCCCTGCCGGTGGCCGGCCTCGTCACGGCCACCTCGGCCTCCGCCGCCTCCGTCTCCACCTGGGACTCCGTCGCCCAGTGCGAGAGCGGCGGCAACTGGGCCATCAACACCGGCAACGGTTTCTACGGCGGACTGCAGTTCACCTCCAGCACCTGGGCCGCCTTCGGCGGCACCGCCTACGCCTCGCAGGCCAACCAGGCCACCAAGGCGCAGCAGATCGCCGTCGCCGAGAAGGTCCTCGCCTCGCAGGGCCCGGGCGCCTGGCCCGTGTGCTCCGTCAAGGCCGGCCTGACCAAGGGCGGCACCCCGGCCGCCGTCGACACCTCGGCCGGCTCGACCACCGGCTCGGCTGCCGGTTCGACCGCCGCCAAGCCGGCTGCCCCGGCCGCCAAGCCGGCGCAGACCCAGGCTCCGAAGGCCGCCGCTGCGCCGAAGGCCGATGTCGCGCCGAAGGCCGCTGCCCCGAAGGCCGCCGCTGCGCCGAAGGCTGACGTCGCGCCGAAGGCCGCGCCGAAGAACGACGCCGCCAAGGGCGCCAAGGGCTGGACCGGCTCGAACGACGCCAAGCCGGCCAAGGGCGACAGCTACACCGTCAAGTCCGGTGACACCCTGAGCTCGATCGCCGCCGCGCAGGGCCTGGACTGGCACGACCTGTACAAGAACAACGCCAAGGTCATCGGTGGCAACCCCGACCTGATCCTCCCGGGCCAGACCCTGAGCGTCTGAGCACCTGAGCACCTGGGCCTCTGAGCACCTGGGCCTCTGAGCGTCTGGGCCTCTGAGCAACTGAGTGTCTGAGCGTTTGACACCGGCTCTCCGGGGTCTGCCGCCTGATGTCGGCTGTCCGATGTCCCCGGCCTGAGGTCGGTTCAGCGGGCCTCCCGGCCCCGGCGGTGTGCTGACACCACGGCCGCTTCTCCGCTGCGCGGGGGAGCGGCCGTTGGCGTTTCCGGTGCTTCCGGTGTTCCCGGCGTTTCTGGCGTTTCCGGCGCGTTCGGAGTGTCGTTGGGGAGGGCCGTGAGGCGACCGGCCTAGGGTCGGCTGCTGTGCCGCCTCCCTGTGACGAGCGTATGTGCCGGGTCGTGCTTCGACTGGGCGTCGCCGTGGTGCTGCTGGCGGGGGCGGCGGCGATCCCCTGGGAGCGGGCCGGTGCGGCGGCCCGGGTCGCGGACGTCGTGTGGGACGGCCTCGCCGAGTGCGAGAGCGGCGGCGACTGGCAGGCCGACACCGGCAACGGCTACTACGGCGGCCTGCAGATCTGGCCGCCCACCTGGGAGGTCGCCGGCGGCTTGCGCTTCGCCGACCGGCCGGACCACGCGAGCCGTCGGGAGCAGACGACCGTCGGCGAGGAGATCCTCCGACGGCAGGGCTGGGAGGCGTGGCCGGACTGCGCGCGGGAGCTGGGGCTGATCGGCGGATCGCCGACTCCCGGTGGCGGTCCGACCTCCGGCGGCAGCCCGACCCCCGGTGGCAGCCCGACCTCCGGTAGCGGTCCGGGTTCCGGAGGTGGCCCGGGCTCCCGAGGCCGGCCGGGTTCCTGAGGCCGGCCGGGCTTCGGCCGTGGCGGTGCGGGAGGATGGTGGGGTGATCCAGGGCGAACTGTTCGGTGACCTGCCCGGTGCCGTCCCGGGCGGCCGGTCGGGGTCCGCTGCCGCACGCGGGCGCGCCGAGCCCGCCCCCGGTGCCGTCCTCCTCCCCGGCTGGCTGGACGCCGATGCCCAACTGCGCCTGGTGGCCGCCTGCCGGGAGTGGGCCCGCCCACCGGCCGGCCTGCACGCTGTGCGGATGCCCACCGGCGGGATGATGTCCGTACGAATGGTCAGCCTCGGATGGCACTGGTATCCGTACGGTTATCGGAAGGACGCGGAGGACGGCACGCCCGTCAAGCCGTTCCCGCCCGAACTCGACCGCCTCGCCCGCCGGGCCGTCGCCGACGCCTACGGGACGGACGCCCGGCAGATCGCCGGCGCCGCGTCGTACGAACCCGACATCGCGATCGTCAACCACTACCCGCACGGCGCGAAGATGGGCCTCCACCAGGACCGCGACGAGCGGACCGACGCGCCCGTGGTCTCACTCTCGCTCGGCGACGCCTGTGTGTTCCGGCTCGGGAACACCGAGACCCGGACCCGCCCGTGGACCGACCTGGAACTGCGCAGCGGTGACCTGCTGGTGTTCGGCGGCCCGGCCCGGTTCGCGTACCACGGTGTGGTGCGCACGCTGCCCGGCACGGCGGATCCGGCGCTGGGTCTGGTCGGCCGGCTCAACATCACCGTGCGGCAGTCGGGGCTGGCGGCGGGGGAGGCGGGGGATGCCTGAGTCCGGGTGGGCGTTCGTCCGTCCGCCTGGTGACCGCTCTTCCGCTCTTCCCCTACTGCTCGCTTACTCGTTCGAGTGAATCGGCTCCTTCGGCCCGGTGAGCGGGAATGACCCCGGTCGCCGGAGAATTCCAGTGGGTTGGAGAATTCGATCAGGACGGGCGCCGGAGCCGGGCGGAAGACCTCCGCCGGGGCCGTGGGCCTGGAGAGGAAGCGCACGCATGGGTACCCCCGTCGACGACCTTGTCGACCTGCTCGACCTGGAGCAGATCGAACTGAACATCTTCCGCGGGCGCAGCCCCGAGGAGGCGCTGCAGCGGACGTTCGGCGGCCAGGTCGCCGGGCAGGCGCTGGTCGCGGCCGGGCGCACGGTGGACGGCGACCGCCCGGTCCACTCGCTGCACGCCTACTTCCTGCGCCCCGGGGTGCCCGGCGTGCCGATCGTCTACCAGGTCGACCGGATCCGCGACGGCCGCTCCTTCACCACGCGCCGGGTGCTCGCCATCCAGGGCGGCCGGTCGATCTTCGCCCTCACCGCCGACTTCCACCGCCCCGAAGAGGGCGGCATCGAGCACCAGCACCCCATACCGGACGTCCCCGCGCCCGAGGACCTGCCCAGCGCGCTGGAAGAGGTCGGTTCCCGGCTCGGCGAACTCCCCCCGTTCATCAGCCGCCGCCAGCCCTTCGACATCCGCTACGTCGACCGGCTGCGCTGGACGAAGGAGGAGCTGGCCGGGGTCGAGGCGCGCAGCGGAGTCTGGCTGCGGACGGACGGCCCGCTGCCGGACGACCCGCTGATCCACGTCTGTGCCCTCACCTACGCCAGCGACATGACGCTGCTCGACGCCGTCCGCGCCCCCGTCGAGCCGCTCTGGGGCACCCGGCACTTCGACATGGCCTCGCTCGACCACGCGATGTGGTTCCACCGCCCGTTCCGTACGGACGACTGGCTGCTGTACCAGCAGGAGTCCCCGATCGCCCACGGCGGGCGCGGCCTCGCGCGCGGGCAGATCTTCGACCGGAGCGGGCGGCTGGTGGTGTCGGTGGTGCAGGAGGGGCTGTTCCGGCCGCTGGGCGCCGGCAGCTGACGGGGTGGGCGAGTGGGCGAGCGGGTGCGTCGGGTGCCGGGTGCCGGCGGCCGGGTGTCGGCCGAGCGGGCCGGCCTTCGTCCCGGCGGGCGTCGTGTCCGTGGTGTTGCCGTCGTGACGCCGTGTTGCCGTCCTGTGGCCGCCCTGTGGCGGTTCCGGCAGGCGGGAATGATCCGTCCGGGTGCGCGGCGTTGTGGTGGGTGACCGAGGTGGACGGCCCGAACAGCGGGCCGCCCGAGGACCGCAGTGGGAGGGTGTACCGATGACGGCTACGGCCGCGGAGGACTGGAAGCGCTGGAGCGATGGCCGGGCGGCGTCGGTGAGCTCGCCACACGGCCAGCTCGCACTCACCGGCACGCACTGGTTGGAGCCCGGACCCGTCGAGATCGTCGGCCTGCCCGGGCACTGGTGGGCCGACGCCGAGGGCGTCCGGGTCCGGGCGGCGGCCGCGGACGGCATCACCGTCGGCGGCGCCGACGGGCCGGTCGACGGCGAGGCGCTGCTCCGTCCCGACACCGATCCGGCCGCCGACACCGCCACCCTCGGCGACCTCCTGCTCGTCCCGATCGAGCGCGAGGGCGAGCTCGCCCTGCGGGTCTTCGATCCGGCCGCGCCGCGCCGGACGGCCTTCGCGGGCATCTCCGCCTACCCGTACTCGCCGGAGTGGGCCGTCCCCGCCGTCTTCACCCCGTTCGAGGAGGACGGCGCCCAGTCCGTGCTCGTCCCCAATGCGGACGGCAAGGAGCGCCCGCTCGCCGTCACCGGGCAGATCGCCTTCACCGTCGCCGGCGAGCACCGCGAGCTGACCGTCAGCCGCTCCGGCGACCGCCTCACCGGCGTCATCGCGGACGCGACCAGCGGCATCGGCACCTACCGCTTCCGCTTCATCACCCTCCCCGCCCCGGACGCGGACGGCCGCACCGTCCTCGACCTCAACCGGGCCTACCTGCCGCCGTGCGCCTTCGCCGACCACTTCATCTGCCCGTTCCCGCCGCCGGGCAACCGGCTCGACTTCGCAGTGGAGGCAGGGGAGAAGCAGGTCCTGACCAGGTAGGACGGGCCGCTGTCCGGCCCCGGTGCGGGGAGCGGGGAGGCCGGGGCGGACCATGGAGGGTTGTGTCGACCAATCATCCTGCCAATCCCGCCCCGGCGTCCGATCCCGCCCCGACGCCTGCCCCTGCCTCGGCGCCTGCCCCTGTCACGACGTCCGATGCCGCCCCTGCCGCTGCTCCGGCGGAGGAGCCGCCCTCCGACGTCTCCGCTCCGTCGGCCGGAACCGAGACCCTCCCCTGGTGCCGGCGGGCCTTCGCCGACCTCAGCCCACTGCGCGACCACCCCGACTACCGCCGGGTCTGGTTCGGGCAGGCGGTCTCCTCCATAGGCCAGCAGATGACGGCCGTCGCCGTCTCCGTCCAGGTCTACGACGAGACCGGCTCCGCCTTCGCGACCGGCCTGGTCGGCCTCTTCTCCTTCTTCCCGATCGTCGCCTTCGGCCTGTACGGCGGCGCGATCGCCGACACCGTCGACCGGCGCAAACTCGGCCTGATCGGTTCGGCCGGGCTCGCCGCCGTCTCCGCCGTCCTCGCCGTGCAGGCACTGGCCGGCCTCGGCCAGGTCGCCGTCCTCTACGCCGCCGTCGCCGCCCAGGCCGGCTTCTTCGCCCTCAGCTCGCCCGCCCGCTCCGCGATGATCCCCCGGCTGGTCCCCAGCCACCAGCTCCCCGCGGCGAACGCGCTGAACACCGTCAGCATGAACCTCGGCCTCACCGTCGGACCCATGCTCGGCGGCGTCCTCATCGGCGCCTACGGCACCCAAGCCGCCTACCTGGTCGACACCGTCGCCTTCGCCGGCACCCTCTACGCGATGTGGCGCCTGCCCGCCATGCGCCCGCTCGGCGACCGCAAGGGCCGCGCCTCCGTCCTCGACGGCCTCCGCTTCCTGCGCGAGCAGCCCAACCTGCGCACCAGCTTCCTCGCCGACCTGGCCGCGATGATCTTCGGCATGCCGCGCGCCCTCTTCCCCGCCATCGCGGTCACCTTCTACGGCGGCGACGCCCGCACCGTCGGCCTCCTGGTCGCCGCCCCCGCCGTCGGCGCCCTCACCGGCGCCCTCTTCTCCGGCTGGGTCGGCCGCATCCACCGCCAGGGCGCCGCCGTCCTCGTCGCCGTCGCCGCCTGGGGCCTCGCCATCGCAGCCTTCGGCGCGCTCCACAACCTCTGGCTCGGCCTCCTCCTGCTCGCGGTCGCCGGCTGCGCCGACACCGTCAGCATGATCTTCCGCAACACGATGATGCAGGTCGCCGCCCCCGACGAGATGCGCGGACGCCTCCAGGGCATCTTCATCGTCGTCGTCGCCGGCGGCCCCCGCCTCGGCGACTTCGAGTCCCGCGCCGTCGCCGCCCTCACCAACCCCGCCACCTCCGTGATCACCGGCGGCCTCGCCTGCGTCGCCGCCGTCGTCCTCCTCGCCGCCCGCCGCCCCGCCTTCCTCACCTACGACGCCCGCCACCCCACCCCCTGACCCACCCCGACCTGTCCCGACCCACCCACCCCCCAACCCGGCAGCGAGCACCCCTCCACGTGCTGTATTGTTTTCCACGTCGCCGGGACAACCGGAGACAAGGTCGAGAAGCCCACAGCAGAGCCCCCCAGGCCCCGCTACCGGGCACCGAGACCACGGGACGTGGCGCAGCTTGGTAGCGCACTTGACTGGGGGTCAAGGGGTCGCAGGTTCAAATCCTGTCGTCCCGACTGTGAAGTCGGTTGTGAGAGCGGGTACTTGGGAAACCGAGTGCCCGCTCTTGCTGGTTTTCGGGGCTCGTTTTTGGTCCCGGGCGGTCCCAAAATGGTCCCCAGGTTTGGCCGCAGGTTCCTCGCCACTCGTTGCTCCAGTGGCTGGTGTGCGGATTGTTCTTCGATCTCAAGGTGAAGCGCGAGACCTCCTTGCCGTTTCGCTGGAGCGAGGTGTGGTGGCGGCCTTTTGATTTGGGTTAGTGAGGGGGGGGGGGGGGTAGTATGGTAAAATTGGTTATGTGGGG
>NZ_JBHWIJ010000358.1:0-7461 GCF_042732255.1 Kitasatospora sp. NPDC059803
GGCATGTCTCCGCCCCCCCGCGCGGCGCGTGGGGCGGCGCGGGGGCCGCCGCCCCCCGCCCCCCCCCCCGCGGCTCCGGCGGCGGCTTCCTCGCGTTCGCACCGGTGTGCGGCGCCGGCGGGGTGCCCGGTGGAGTGCCCGGTGGTGGGGTGCCCGGTGGTGGCGGGGTGTCCGCCGGCGGTTCGTCGGCGGCGGCCGAGCGCGGTGCGGGCGGCGTGTTCCTCGGCCGCCTGTCTCGCGGCCAGGTAGGCCTGGACGGCGGCCATGCCGTAGACCGGTTGGATGAGCTGGTGGCCTTTGAAGAAGGGTCTGGCCGGGGCGAACCCGGCGGCGACCACGAGGTCGCGGATCTCGGCTATCTCGGCCTCGCTGCGGGCGGTGAAGCGGACCTCCCAGCCCTTCTTGTACGTATGGCCCTGTTCGCCGCTGCGGCGGGCCGGGTCCGGGCGGCGGACGTATCCGGGCAGACGGCCAAGGCGGAGCTGGGCCGCGCGGAGGCCGGCGGTCTCGTCACGTGACATGACGCAAGCCTAGGCAATTCCCGGGGCGGGTTTGACGCCTGGAGGGTCTCCCGGCGTATGCCTTTGGTCACTCTGGGTCAGGCGGCCTGGTGGGCGATCGTTTTCGATCAGATATGACAACCTGACGACCGTCAATTACTCCGATTGAGTGAGGGTATGGGGACTTTAGTGCGAGCTGATCCCGGTTTCGCGACGGTTGGGTAACAGTGCGTCAGGTGGCCGGTGGCGGGTCGGGGCGGTTGGGGATGGTGTCCGCATGAGCTACCGGATTCCCACGCCGCCGCCGTCCCTGGAGGAGCTGGCGAAGCGTCAACAGAACGTCGTCACCGCGAGCCAGTTGCGCGCCCGGGGCGTGCCGGCCCGGGTCATCACCGAGCACTGCCGTAGCGGCGGGCCCTGGCGGCGGCTGCTGCCCCGGGTGTACCTGCTGCAGTCCGACGGGCCGACCCCGGAGCAGCGGATGTGGGCCGCCCTGCTGTACGCGGCGCAGAACGGTCGTGAGGAGGGTCGTCGCGAGGGCGCGGTGATCACCGGTGCGGCCGCGCTCGCGCTGTACGGCTTCGCCGCGGTGCCCCGGCTGCCGGCGGTGATCGGGGTGGACGTCCTGGTGCCCCGCCAGCGCCGGCTGAAGGACGCCGGGGAGGTGCGGATCCTGCGTACCGAACGGGAGTTGGTGGCCCGCTCGGTGCACGGCCTGGCCTGCGCACCGGTCGCCCGGGCGGTCGCGGACGCGCTGTGCGAGTGGACCGTGGAGGAGGGTGGCGCCCCGATGCCGGTGCGGGAGGTGCTGCGCGAAGCCGTCTCTCGGCCAGACGGCCCGTGCACCGTACGGGAGTTGGCTTCCGAGCTGACCGAGTCCGGGCTGACCGGCGAGCCCCGGGTGCGCGCCGCCCTGGACGAACTGCTCGCCGGTGAGCGGGACTTCGTCCTGGACCGGGTCGGCGAACTGGTGGACGAGTGCCTGCTGCCCGCACCGCTGGTCGGCCCCGAGCTGCGGATGCGCGGCGGCACGTACATCGCCGTCCCGGACCTCTACTGGCCGGAGCAGGGCGTCGCCGTGGAGGTGGACTCGGACCTGCGCTGCGTCAGCGAGGGCGAGGCCGCCTGGGTGCGCGGCGGCCAGCACCGGATGGAGTACCTGGGGATCCGGGTGGTGTACGTCTCCGGCGCCCGGCTCGCGGCCGACCGGGACGCGGTCGGCGCCGAACTGCGCGAGGCCCACCGGGTGGGCGGTTCGGACGTGGTGGAGTTGATGGTCGGTTAGCTCGGGATCGGATCCATCCGCACCCGGAGCCGTGGCTACCCCCGAGCCGCACCCGGAGCCGTGGCTACCCGAACCGGAGTCGGAGCTACCCCCGAACCACCGGGGCGCCGACCAACTCGACCCCGGCGGCCCGCAGTTCGGCGAGCGCGGCGGTGGTGGTCGCCGGCGCGACCCCGGCGGTGAGGTCGAGCAGGACGCGGGTGGTGAAGCCGGCCCGGGCGGCGTCCAGGGCGGTGGCCCGGACGCAGTGGTCGGTGGCGATGCCGACCACGTCGATCTCGTCGACCTGCCGTTCGCGCAGCCACTCCACCAGGCCGCGGTTGTTCTCGTCCAGCCCCTCGAAACCGCTGTACGCCGCCGAGTAGGCGCCCTTGTCGAAGACCGCCTCGACCGCGCCGGAGATGACGGAGGGGGCGAAGTTGGGGTGGAAGCCCACGCCTTCGGTGCCGGCCACGCAGTGCACCGGCCAGCTGGTGACGTAGTCGGGCTCGGTGGAGAAGTGGTCGCCCGGGTCGATGTGGTGGTCGCGGGTGGCGAGGATGTGCTGGTAGCCGGGGGAGGACTCGACGATCAGGTCGGTGATGGCGGCGGCCACCTCGGCGCCGCCGGCGACGGCCAGGCTGCCGCCCTCGCAGAAGTCGTTCTGCACGTCGACGACGATCAGTGCCCGGTGCATGGCTCGCATCCTCGGATGTGGGGGGCGGCCGTGGTGGCGCGCCGGTGGGGGGAGCCCTCGGGAGTACTCGGCCCGCGGCGGGGCTCGGGGGTTCTCGGGGAGCTCCGGGGGAACTCTACGGTTGACTCTAGGGAGTGGCGTGCGGGGGCGGAAGGCCTGGGGCGGACCCCGGGCCGGCGCCCGGCGCGAACCGCCGAACCGCCGGACCGCCGGACCGGCGAACCCGGCGGACGACCCCGGGCCGGCGCTCGGTCCGCGCCGGTCGGCCGGGGCGGGGTCAGAGCACGAGTTCGGTCGGCAGGACCGGGTCGCCCTTGGAGAGCTGGGTGGCCGACAGCGGCAGTGCGGCCCGGGCCCGGATGTGCCGTTCGCGCGCGGCGGTGAGCGGTTCGCGGCCGACGGCCTGGCCGGCCCGCACCAGCGGCACCTGCATCAGGTGCGGCTCAAGGTCGGCGGGGACCGCTCCGGTGCCGACCACCTCGGCCTCGGCGACGCCGTCGGCGTCGGGCCGGCGGGCGGCCCACTTGCGGCCGCCGATGCTGGTCTTGCCGCCGGCCGCGCGCTTGGCCACCGGCACCAGCGGTCCGTCCGCGCTCTCGGCGCGGGCGACCAGCTTGTAGACCATCGCGCAGGTCGGGTGGCCGCTGCCGGTGACCAGGCTGGTGCCGACGCCGTAGCCGTCCACCGGGGCGGCGGCGAGTGCGGCGATGGCGTACTCGTCGAGGTCGGAGGTGACGATGATCCGGGTCTTCGTGGCGCCGAGGTCGTCCAGCTGGCGGCGGACCCGGTGGGCCAGCAGGGTGAGGTCGCCGGAGTCGATCCGGACGGCGCCCAGTTCGGGGCCGGCCACCTCGACGGCGGTGCGGACGGCCTCGCGCAGGTCGAAGGTGTCGACCAGCAGCGTGGTGCCCTTGCCCATGGAGGCGATCTGCGCGCGGAAGGCGTCCCGCTCGCTGTCGTGGACGAGGGTGAAGGCGTGGGCGGCGGTGCCGGTGGTCGGGATGCCGTGGGTGAAGCCGGCCTCCAGGTCGGAGGTGGCGGCGAAGCCGGCCACGTACGCGGCCCGGGCGGCGGCGACGGCGGCCTGCTCGTGGGCGCGCCGGGCGCCCATCTCGATCACCGGGCGGCCGCCGGCGGAGGCGGTCATCCGGGAGGCGGCGGCCGCGATCGCGGAGTCGTGGTTGAGGATTGAGAGGATCACCGTCTCCAGGATCACCGCCTCGGCGAAGCTGCCCTCGACGGTGAGCAGCGGCGAGCCGGGGAAGTAGACCTCGCCCTCGGGGTAGCCGTGGATGTCGCCGGCGAAGCGGTAGTCGGCGAGGTAGCGCAGGGTGTCGTCGTCGACCACGCCCTGGCCGGCCAGCCAGTCGAGCTGCGGGGTGGTGAAGCGGAAGTCCTCGATGGCGTCGAGCACCCGGCCGGTGCCGGCCATGACGCCGTAGCGGCGGCCGCTGGGCAGGCGGCGGGTGAACACCTCGAACACGGAGCGGCGGTGCGCGGCCCCGCTGCGCAGGGCGGCCTGCAGCATGGTGAGCTCGTAGCGGTCGGTGAGGAGCGCGGTCGAACCGGCCGCGCGCACTGAAGTGGCGTCCATGCGGATGATGCTACTACCACTTAGCGTCAGAGTGACGATTTCTCGTGCTGAGAGCCGGTCCGGAATCGCCCGGGGGTCCCCCGGATGGCAGCATGGGGCTGAAGAGGCGTGGACGGACTGCGCAGCGAGGAGGACCCGGCGGTGAGTGTCGCGCCCGTGGAGATCGAGCGCCCGGAGGTCGAAGGACTACCGGTGGTGGAGCCGGACACGCCTTGGGTGACCATCGTGCACAACGACCCGGTGAACCTGATGAGCTACGTCCAGTACGTCTTCCAGGCCTACTTCGGCTACCCGAAGGACAAGGCCAGGAAGCTGATGATGGAGGTGCACACCAAGGGCCGGACGGTGGTCTCCAGCGGCTCCCGCGAGGAGATGGAACGCGACGTCCAGGCGATGCACGGCTACGGCCTCTGGGCGACGCTGCAGCACGACTGACCGCAGCACGACCGACCGCAGCGCGGCGGCCGCGGCGCGAGTTGCCGCGGCCGCGGAGCCGGTACCCCACCCGAGACGACGAAGACGGGCTGACCGATAGACATGGCTGGGTTGTTCGAGAGTGCCGGCGGCGGGAGCGCGACGATCGCGCTGGACGAGCTGGAGGCCTCCATCCTGCGCTCCCTGGAGGTGGGGATCCTGCAGTTGATCGGGCCCGGCCCGGGCGGGGATGGCGGCGATCCGCTGGCCGCGCTGTTCGCCGAGGGCCCGACCGAGGCGCCGGCCAACCCGATGCTCGCCCGGCTCTTCCCGGACGCCTACGGCGACCCGGCCGGGCCGGAGGACCAGGAGAGCCGGGCCGCCTCGGGCGAGTTCCGCCGCTACACCGAGGTGGACCTGCGGACCCGCAAGCGCGAGGACGCCCTGCACGTCGTCCGGATGCTCGACCGGCTCGGCGGCGAGGGCGGGGTGCTCAAGCTGGACCCCGCCGACGGCCTGCGCTGGCTGGGCGCGCTCAACGACCTGCGGCTGACCCTGGGCGTCCAGCTGGAGGTCAGCGAGGACGACGAGGAGCTCTACGAGCTGCCGGACGAGGACGACCGCAAGCCGCTGGTGATGGCGTACGTCTGGCTGGGGGCGCTCCAGGAGACGCTCCTGGAGGCGATCGCGGACTGATCCTGCCCGCTTCCGGGCAGGCCCCGGTCGATTCGTCCAATATGTGGACGGATGGCCGGGGCATTTCTCTTTAAATCGGGCAAACCCTAGCAGGTCATGCTCAAATAACGCTCAGATGAACACCGCTATCCGAACCCTGCGTGGTACGACTTCTCCACCCCACGAGACCCACCCAGGACGGTGCACCATGGCCGAGCAGCTGTACGACGACGTGGTCGACGCGAAACCGGACGAGGAGGGCTATCACCGGGGGCTGGGAAGCCGCCAGATCCAGATGATCGCGATCGGCGGTGCCATCGGCACCGGCCTCTTCCTCGGCGCGGGAACCGCGATCTCCCGGTCCGGCCCGAGCCTGATCCTCTCCTACGCCGTCGCCGGCGTGGCGATCTTCGTGATCATGCGCGCCCTCGGCGAACTCCTCACCTACCGCCCGGTCTCCGGCAGCTTCGCCGAGTACGCACGCGAGTTCCTCGGCCCCTTCGCCGGCTACGTGACCGGCTGGACGTACTGGCTGTTCTGGGTGGTCACCGGCATGGCGGAGACCACCGCCGCCGCCGTGTACGTGAGGTTCTGGGCGCCCGACATCCCGCAGTGGGCCAGTGCGCTGACCTTCCTGGTGATCCTCTACGCGGCCAACCTGATCTCGGTGAAGCTGTTCGGCGAGATCGAGTTCTGGTTCTCGATGGTCAAGGTCACCGCCATCATCGGCATGATCCTGATCGGCATCGGGGTGCTCACCCTCGGCTTCAGCAAGGCCGGTGACACCGCGTCGATCACCCACCTGTGGCAGGACGGCGGCTTCTTCCCCAAGGGCATCGGCGCCACCGTGATGACGCTGCAGATCGTCATGTTCGCCTACCTGGGCGTCGAACTCGTCGGCGTCACCGCCGGGGAGAGCGAGAACCCCGAGAAGACCCTGCCGCGCGCCATCAACACCCTGCCCTGGCGCATCATGCTGTTCTACATCGGCGCGCTGGTGATCATCCTCTCGCTCGTGCCGTGGACCGAGTTCCAGCCCGGCGTCAGCCCGTTCGTGGCCGCCTTCGGCAAGATCGGCATCCCGGCCGCGGCCGGCATCATCAACTTCGTGGTGCTCACCGCCGCGCTCTCCTCCTGCAACTCCGGCATGTACTCCACCGGCCGCATGCTGCGCGACCTCGCCCTGCGCGGCCAGGCCCCGGGGCAGCTCACCAAGCTCAACTCCCACCGCACCCCGGCCTTCGCGATCACCCTCTCCTGCCTGCTGATGGGCGTCGGCGTGGTGCTCAACTACCTCGTCCCGGCCAAGGCGTTCGAGTACATCACCTCCGTCGCCACCGTCTGCGGCCTGTGGACCTGGGCGATGATCCTGATCTGCCAGATCCGCTACCGCAAGGCCTGGCGGGCCGGCCACCTGCCGCCGCCCACCTTCAAGGCGCCCGGCGGCGTCTGGACCAGCTGGACCGCGCTCGCCTTCCTCGCCCTGGTCGTGGTGCTGATCGCGTTCGACTCGGTCAACCGGATCTCGCTGTACGTCTTCCCGGGCTGGGCCGTCCTGCTGGTGATCGGCTACCAGGTGCTCAAGCGCCGCAACCCGAGGGCCGCCCACGGCGTCGCCCACGACCACCTGCACGTGCGCAACGGCGGCTGAACCGCCGACGCCGGGCCGCCACGCCCAGGTGGCGGACACCCGGTGACCGCGCTCCGGACGCCCCGGCGGACACCCGCCGGGGCGTGGCTATCCTGACCGCATGCTGACCATCACCCGAGAACTCCGCGACCGGATCGTGGCCCACGCCCGCGCCGACCACCCGGACGAGGCCTGCGGCGTGGTCGCCGGACCGGCCGGCAGCGGACGGCCCGAACGGTTCATCCCGATGCTCAACGCGGCCCGCTCGCCCACCTTCTACGAGTTCGACTCGGGCGACCTGCTCAAGCTCTACCGCGAGATGGACGACCGCGACGAGGAGCCGGTGATCGTCTACCACTCGCACACCGCCACCGAGGCCTACCCCTCGCGCACCGACGTGAGCTACGCCTCCGAGCCGTTCGCCCACTACGTCCTGGTCTCCACCGCCGACGGCAACGGCGAGGACGACCCGTTCCAGTTCCGCTCGTTCCGCATCGTGGACGGCGAGATCACAGAGGAAGACGTCCAGGTCGTCGAGGCCCACCCGGCCTGACCAGCACCCACCTGGGCGCGGCCCGCCGACCGCCCCCCAGCGGGGGGGGGGGGCGGGGGGGGGCAGGCCGAGGAAAGGGTGGATACGGCTCACGCGGCGGGCGAGGTGGTGGGGGGCCGGGAAACTATAAGATG
>NZ_JBHWIJ010000358.1:7471-8102 GCF_042732255.1 Kitasatospora sp. NPDC059803
ACCAGCCGGCGCCCGCGCGCGCGCGCCCGCGCGCCCGCCCCCCGCGGGCCCCCCGGGCCCGTGTCGTCTCAGCCCGAGAAACGGGAGCATCCGGATCCCGAGACGGGCATGGAGGAGCGGGCCCGGGAATCTATACGATGAGCCCATGCGTTCCGTCGATGTGAGCAACCAGGCCCCGGGCACCCGCCTCGTGGCGCGCCTGCACGTCGACCTGTGCCGGCTCGCCAGTGCGATCTGTCCCGGCACGCCCGCGCGTTCGCGCTGAGCCGCCCCGCCCCACCCGGGCCCACCGCCTGCCGGCGACGCCGAGCCCCGGGACCACCCTCCCCGCCGCGCCCGTCGCGGCCCACCTCACGACTCGCACAGGAGCGCACCCATGGCCATCGAGGTCCGCATCCCGACCATCCTCCGCACCTACACCGACGGCGCCAAGGCCGTCGAGGGCACCGGCAGCAACCTCGGGGAACTCTTCGCCGACCTCGACGCCCGCCACCCGGGCATCGCCGCCCGCCTGGTCGAGGGCGGCGAGCTGCGCCGCTTCGTCAACGTCTACCTGAACGACGAGGACGTCCGCTTCCTGGAGGGCATCTCCACCACCCTCGCCGACGGCGACAGCGTCACCATCCTGCCC
>NZ_JBHWIJ010000359.1:0-7945 GCF_042732255.1 Kitasatospora sp. NPDC059803
CACACACCCCCCGGGGGCGGCGCCCCCCCCCCCCCCCCCGGGCGCGGCCCCGGGGCCGCCCCCCCCCGGGGGGCGTTCTGACTCGGTGGCCGCCCCGCGGGCCCCGCCCCCGCCGGCGGCCCCGTCCGCTTGCTCCGCCCAGCCGTTGAACGACCGCCCAGCCGTTGAACGGCCGCCCGGCTACTCCGCCGGGGCGCCCGCCTCGACGGTGGCACCGGGCCGGACCGTCGGCTCCTCCGGGGCCTCGCCGGCGGCCGGCGCCGGCCGGTCCGTCTCGACGTGCAGCTCGACCGTGGTGTCGACGGCGACCACCACCTGCTCGCCCGAACGCTGCCCCGCCCGGATCGAGTCGATCCTGGCCAGCACCTTGCTGCGCAGGTCAGCCGGGGTGTCGTCGCAGCCGCAGGAACGCTTGATCAGCGCCTTGATCGCCTGCTCCAGCCCGTACTGCTTCAGGCAGGGCGAGCACTCCTCGAAGTGCACCCGCAGCTTGGCGCAGTCGCCCTCGGCCATCTCGTTGTCGAGGAATTCGTAGAGGTGGTCGAGGACCTCGCCACACTCCGTGTCGTGCGGATCGCCGCAGCTCATGAGCCCGAGCCCTTCGCTTCCTGCCCTGCCCCGCTGCCGGCCGGGACGAGCCCGCGCTCACGGGCGTAATCCTCCAGCATGCCGCGCAGCTGACGGCGGCCGCGGTGCAGCCGGGACATCACCGTGCCGATGGGAGTACCCATGATGTCCGCGATCTCCTTGTACGCAAAGCCTTCTACGTCCGCGAGGTACACGGCGATCCGGAATTCCTCCGGAATGGCCTGGAGCGCGTCCTTCACATCGCTGTCGGGGAGGTGGTCGAGCGCCTGGGTCTCGGCCGAGCGCAGACCGGTCGACATGTGCGACTCGGCGCGGGCCAGCTGCCAGTCCTCGATCTCCTCCGCCGCCGTGCGCTGGGGCTCGCGCTGCTTCTTGCGGTACGAGTTGATGAACGTGTTGGTGAGGATGCGGTACAGCCAGGCCTTGAGGTTCGTGCCCTCGCGGAACTGGTGGAAGGACGCGTACGCCTTGGCGAACGCCTCCTGGAGCAGGTCCTCCGCGTCCGCGGGGTTGCGCGTCATGCGCAGCGCCGCCGAGTACATCGGATCCAGGTAGCCCAGGGCGTCGCGCTCGAAGCGCTCCCGCCGGGCCTCCTCGCTCTCCTGTGCCGACACCCGGAAGGTGTCCTCACCGATCGCCTCGGCCAGCTCCTCACCGGTGAGCGCCTCGCCCGTGGGCTGGCCCTCCTCCGGGCCCCGGCCCGGCTCGGCCTCGTGCTCGGTCCCGACGACCGGACCCACCTCCTCGGCATGGCGGGCACGACCCACGGCGGGCCGCCCCGAAATGGAGGATATCGGGCTGACGGGCTTCTCGCCCGCGACAATCCAGTCGGACCAGGCGGGGCCGAACGCCGCGGCGGCCTCGCGCTGCTCTGACCGCTCGGGGCACGCGATCGAACCCATCTGCCCTGCCTCTCAACCGGGAATCGTACTGACGAGAGTGCCAACCACCCCGACCCCGCCCGCATTCCCGCGCCCGCCCCGAAATCGCTCGTACGGGTGATCGAGCGGAAACCCCCCGCTCACGGCCGCCCCCGCCGCCTCAGACGACCCGCAGCACCCAGTCCCCGACCGCCCGGCAGATCGCCTCCAGCACCTCGTCCTGCCCCACCGGCGCCCGCTTGGGCACGTCGAAACCGTGCCCGCCGTACGGCACCGCCACCAGCTCGTGCCCGGGCGGCAGCTCCGGGAACTCCTGCGGCCCGCCGAACGGATCCGCCGTACCCTGCACCACCAGCGTCGCCGCCCCCGACTCCAGCAGCTCCTGCGCCCGGCTCTTCTCCGGCCGGCCCGGCGGGTGCAGCGGGAACGCCAGCGCCACCACCCCCACCGCCCCGCTCGCCGCCCCGGTCCGGCAGGCCACCCGCGCCCCGGCGCTGCGCCCGCCCACCACCAGCGGCAGCCCCTGACCGGCCAGCCGCCCGGCGACCGGGGTCCAGCCGCGGTCCAGCGTGCGCGGCGCCGGGGCGAGCCGCTTGCCCGCCACCCGCCAGGGCTGCTCCACCAGCGCCACGGTGACCCCGCGCGCCGGCAGCGCCGCGGCCAGCGCCACCAGGTCCCGGGCCTCGATCCCGCCGCCCGCGCCGTGACCGAGCGCCAGCAGCGCCTTCGGCGCACCGGCCCGGTGGTAGCTGATCCGGGCGTCCCCCACCTCGGTGGGGACGAGTTCGGTGGTCATCGTCGGTCGCTCCAACCGGCTCAGGCTCCCTCAGCTGTCAGGACTCAATCGTCGAACTTCAAACATTCAGACATCAGAACAGGGTGGTCTCGTACTCCGCCTCGGCCCACGGCTCCTTGAGCTCCGGGCCGTTGTTGCGGATGCTGCCGACCGCCGGCGAGACCGGGGTGGCCAGCAGCGCACCGGGCGGCGGCGGTATCAGCAGCCGGCGCAGCTCGTCCGGGTCGTCCAGCCCCGGGTCCAGCCACTCGCCGTAGGAGGCCGGGTCGAGGAACAGCGGCATCCGCTCGTGGATCGGCGCCAGCGACTCCTCGGCGTCGGTGGTGACGATGGTGAAGGTCACCAGCCAGGCCGCCGGATGGTCGGCCGGCACCGTCCGGTCGCGCCAGAACTCGTACAGCCCGGCCAGCGCCAGCGGGGTGCCGTCCGCCCGGGACACGAAGAACGGCTTCTTGCGCGCCTTGCCGCGCTCGCCCGGCACCGTCTGCCACTCGTAGTAGCCGTCCACCGGCAGGATGCACCGCCGCGAGGCGAACGCCTGCCGGTACGAGGGCTTCTCGTGCACCGTGTCCGAACGGGCGTTGATCATCTTCACCGCCGTCTCGGCCGACCGCGACCACTGCGGCACCAGGCCCCAGCGCAGCACCCTCAGCTGGCGCACCGGCCGCGCCCGGCCCTTCGGCACCCGCTCCAGCACCACGAAGGCGCTGGTGGTCGGGGCGACGTTCCAGTTGGGGGCCAGCGTCTCAGCCGGATCCCACTGCTCGACGCCGAACAGCTCGACGATGTCCTCGGGCTTGCCACTGGCTGCGAAGCGACCGCACATGCGGGCCAGCTTGCCATGCCCGCCCCGCTCACCACTTCTTCATCCCGCCAGGAGAACCGTCCGCTCCCGCCCGCCCGTCCCCGCATGGGAGGCTGCCCCGAACGGCCCAACGCAGCGGACGGAGGCGGAGACGAGACGATGAGCGCACAACCCACCGACCAGAACCTCGGCGAACTGTGGAACCAGGTCACTGGCACCCAGCCCGCGCCGCCCGGCTGGCTGGTGCTGGCCACCGCCGGCGCCGCCCTGCTCGCCGTCCTCGCCCGCCCGCTCTGGCACGTCACCCGCAACGCCGTGACCATCGCCCACGAAGGCGGCCACGGCCTGATCGCCCTCGTCACCGGCCGCCGGCTCGCCGGCATCCGGCTGCACTCCGACACCTCCGGCCTCACCCTCTCCTACGGCCGCCCCACCGGCCCCGGCATGATCCTCACCGCCGCCGCCGGCTACACCGCCCCCGCCCTGCTCGGCCTCGGCTGCGCCGCCCTGCTCTCCACCGGCCGGATCACCCTGCTGCTCTGGCTGGCCATCGTCCTGCTGCTCGCCCTCCTGGTGCGCATCCGCAACGCCTTCGGCCTGTTCACCGTGCTGGTCGCCGGCGGCGCCTTCTTCCTGGTCTCCTGGTTCGGCAGCGCCGAGGTCCAGGCCGGCTTCGCCTACCTCGGCTGCTGGTTCCTGCTGTTCGGCGCCGTCCGCCCGGTCCTCGAACTCCAGCACCAGCGCCGCATCGGCTGGGCCCGCGACTCCGACGCCGACCAACTGGCCCGCCTCACCCACATCCCCGGCCTCGCCTGGATCACCGTCTTCCTGCTCACCGCCCTCGCCTGCCTCGCCCTGAGCGCGACCTGGCTGCTCCAGCCCCTGCACTGAACCCCGCCCTCGGCGCGAACCTGCTGCTCCGGCCCCTGCGCCGGGCCGCCCCCGCGGCACGGGCCTGCTGCCACAACCCCTGCACCGGGCCTCCCCCGTCCCGCCATGCGGTTGGCGCAGGGGCCGTTCCGGTACGGCCCCTAAACTTGCCCCCATGACCGAGACCCTGTGGCCCGCCCCCGTCGCGACCACCCCCGTTGACGCCACCGTCACCATCCCCGGCTCCAAGTCGGTCACCAACCGAGCCCTGGTGCTGGCGGCGCTCGCCGACGAGCCCGGCTGGGTGCGCCGGCCGCTGCGCAGCCGCGACTCCCAGCTGATGGCCGACGGCCTGCGCGCCCTCGGCGTCGGCATCGAGGAGAAGGTCAACAACGACTCCGGCGGCACCGGCGGCGGCGAGGCCTGGCGGGTCATCCCGACCCCCGCGCTGCGCGGCCCCGCCTCGATCGACGTCGGCAACGCCGGCACCGTGATGCGCTTCCTGCCCCCGCTCGCCGTCCTCGCCGACGGCCCGGTGCACTTCGACGGCGACCCGCGCAGCTACGAGCGCCCCCAGCACGGCGTGATCAACGCCCTGCGCGCGCTCGGCGCCCGGATCGACGACGGCGGCCGCGGCGCCTTCCCGCTGACCGTGCACGGCACCGGCGGGCTCGACGGCGGCCCGGTCGAGCTGGACGCCTCCTCCTCGTCCCAGTTCGTCTCCGCCCTGCTGCTCTCCGGCGCCCGCTACAACCAGGGCGTCGAGGTCCGGCACGTCGGCGGCCCGGTGCCGTCGCTGCCGCACATCCGGATGACCGTCGAGATGCTGCGCCTGGCCGGCGTCCAGGTCGACGCCCCCGAGGACGGCGGCGAGAAGGACGTCTGGCGGGTCACCCCCGGCGCCCTGATCGGCCGCGACCTGGTGGTCGAGCCGGACCTCTCCAACGCCGCGCCGTTCTTCGCCGCCGCCCTGGTCACCGGCGGCCGGGTGACGGTCCGCGACTGGCCCAAGCACACCAGCCAGCCCGGCGACCAGCTGCGCGAGATCTACACCCGGATGGGCGGCGCCTGCGAGTTCACCGACGAGGGCCTGCAGTTCACCGGCACCGGCCGGATCCACGGCATCGAGGCGGACCTGCACGACGTCGGCGAGCTCACCCCGGTGATCGCCGCCGTCGCCGCACTGGCCGACTCCGAGTCCCACCTGTACGGCATCGCCCACCTGCGGCTGCACGAGACCGACCGGCTCGCCGCGCTCGCCAAGGAGATCAACGACCTCGGCGGCGACGTCACCGAGACCGAGGACGGCCTGCGCATCCGCCCGCGCCCGCTGCACGGCGGCGTCTTCCACACCTACGAGGACCACCGCCTGGCCACCGCCGCCGCCGTGGTCGGCCTGGCCGTGCCCGGCGTCGAGGTGGAGAACGTGGCCACCACCGCCAAGACCCTGCCGGACTTCCCGAAGATGTGGGCGGAACTGCTCGGCGAAGCGGTGGCGGACGCCTGAGCGGAGACTGAGCACATGCGCCGCTACGGCAAGGACGCCGACGAGGACGACATCCGCAACCGCCCCGCCCGCCGGGGATCCCGGCCGCGGACCCGGATCCGGCCCAAACACGATGACGCCGCCGAGGCGATGGTGCTGACCGTCGACCGCGGCCGGCTGACCTGCCTGATCGACCCGGGCACCAAGCAGGAACGCGAGATCGTCGCCATGAAGGCCCGCGAGCTGGGCCGCAAGGGCGTCGTCGTGGGCGACGTGGTCAACATCGTCGGCGACCTCTCCGGGGACACCGACACGCTCGCCCGGATCGTCCGGGTCGAGGAGCGCAGCTCGGTGCTGCGGCGCACCGCGGACGACGACGACCCGTACGAGCGGATCGTCGTCGCCAACGCCCAGCAGCTGGCCATCGTCACCGCGCTGGCCGACCCGGAGCCCCGGCCCCGGCTGATCGACCGCTGCCTGGTGGCCGCCTACGACGCGGGCATGGAGCCGCTGCTGGTGCTCACCAAGGCCGACCTCGCCCCGGCCGGGCCGCTGCTGGAGTCGTACGCGCCGCTCGGCATCGACTACGTGGTCACCCGTCGGGACGAACTGGAGACGGAGGGCGCCGAGGCCGTCCGCGCGCACCTGCGCGGCCTCTCCACGGTGTTCATCGGCCACTCCGGGGTCGGCAAGACCACCCTGGTCAACGCCCTCGTCCCGGACCACCAGCGGCAGACCGGCCGGGTCAACGCGGTCACCGGGCGCGGCCGGCACACCACCGTGTCCGCCTTGGCGCTGCGGCTGCCCCCGCCGCCGGGCGCCAAGCCGGGCTCCAAGAAGGCGCTGGACCCGGGCTGGGTGATCGACACCCCGGGCTTCCGCTCCTTCGGCCTCTCGCACATCGACCCGTCCCGGGTCATCCACGCCTTCCCCGACCTGGAGCCCGGCACCGCCGACTGCCCGCGCGCCTGCAGCCACGACGAGCCGGACTGCGCGCTGGACGCCTGGGTCGCCGACGGCCACGCCGAGGGCGCCCGGCTCTACTCGCTGCGCCGCCTGCTGGCCAGCAAGGAGGCCCGCGAGGGCGACTGACCCGGGCGGCGGTTTTACCGTCCCATGGGTTTCCCGACCGTTCGAGGTGTCGGACCGCGCCGGCCTGGCGATCATAGGAAGGTCGGGCCACAGCGCGGTCCGACCCGTCGATCGACAGGGAGGGCACGCGATGGCATGGGCCTTGGTGGTCCTGGCCGGCCTGCTGGAGACCGGCTTCGCGATCAACCTCAAGCTCAGCGAGGGCTTCACCAAGCTCTGGCCCACCATCAGCTTCTGCGTGTTCGCCCTGGGCAGCTTCGGCCTGCTCACGCTGTCCCTGAAGAGCCTGCCGGTCGGCCCCGCCTACGCGGTGTGGACGGGCATCGGCGCGGCCGGCACCGCCATCTACGGCATGGTCTTCCTGGACGAGACCACCTCGGTGCTGAAGCTGGTCTCGATCTCCCTGGTGATCGCCGGCGTGATCGGCCTCCAGCTCAGCGGCTCGGCGCACTGACCGTCACCGGCCCACCCCTGCTACCGGCCCACCCCCGCTGCTCGCCCGCTCGCCGCCGGCAGGCCGTCCCGGTCCGCGAGCCCGGCTGTCCCGATCCGGGCGGGATCGCTAGGGTTTCGGACATGGCCGATTACCACGACGATCTCCGACTCGCCCACGTCCTCGCCGACTCGGCCGACTCGGTCACCCTGGAGCGCTTCCGCGCCCTCGACCTGAAGGTCGAGACCAAGCCCGACCTCACCCCCGTGAGCGACGCCGACAAGGCCGCCGAGGAGCTCGTCCGCAGCGTGCTGCAGCGCGCCCGCCCGCGCGACGCGGTGCTCGGCGAGGAGTTCGGCCTCCAGGGCTCCGGCCCGCGCCGCTGGGTGATCGACCCGATCGACGGCACCAAGAACTACATCCGCGGCGTCCCGGTCTGGGCGACCCTGATCGCCCTGCTGGAGGACGGCCCGGACGGCGTCGAGCGCCCGGTGGTCGGCATCGTCTCCGCCCCCGCGCTGCAGCGCCGCTGGTGGGCGGCCAAGGACCTCGGCGCCTACGCCGGACGCAGCCTCACCAAGGCCTCCCGGATCCACGTCTCCGGCGTCTCCCGGATCGAGGACGCCTCCTTCTCCTACTCCTCGCTCTCCGGCTGGGAGGAGCGCGGCCGCCTCGACCCCTTCCTGGACCTCACCCGCGCCTGCTGGCGCACCCGCGCCTACGGCGACTTCTGGTCCTACATGATGGTGGCCGAGGGCGCGGTCGACATCGCCGCCGAGCCCGAGCTGTCGCTCTGGGACATGGCCGCCAACTGCGTCATCGTCGAGGAGGCCGGCGGCCGCTTCACCGGCCTGGACGGCGTGCCCGGCCCCGGCGGCGCCGACGCCGTCGCCAGCAACGGCATCCTCCACGAGGAGACCCTGCGCCGCCTGAGCGTCTAAGGGCTCCCTTGCACGGCCGAACATGGTGCGGGCCCGGTCGACCAGTCCTCTGG
>NZ_JBHWIJ010000360.1:0-5611 GCF_042732255.1 Kitasatospora sp. NPDC059803
TCGCATGCCCGATGATGGTGGTGTGCGAGTGACGATCAGGGCCCCGCGGGCCGAGGACAAGGACGTGTACGCCGAGGCGGTCCGACGGTCCGCCGACCACATCGGGCGGTGGAACCCGGTCGAGCCGGACGGCCTGGCCGAACTGCTGGACCGCCAGGGGCCGGGCCTGCGCACCTTCCTGATCGTCGACCGGGACACCGGCGGGCTGGTCGGCAAGGTGAATGTCGCCAACATCGTGATGGGCCGGTTCTGCAACGGCGCGCTGGGCTACGACGCGTACCTGCCGTTCGCCGGCACCGGGCGGATGACGGAGGGGCTGCGGCTGGTCCTGGACCGCTGCTTCGCCCCGCAGCCGGCCGGCGGGCTGGGCCTGCACCGGCTGGAGATCAACGTGCAGCCGGACAACGAGCGGTCGGTCGCGATGGCCAAGCGGCTGGGCTTCCGGCACGAGGGCTTCACCCCCCGGATGCTGTTCCTCCAGGGCGACTGGCGGGACCACGAGCGGTTCGCGCTGACCGCCGAGGAGTGGCCGGGCGCCGAGGCGTAGCCACGGGCGGGGCGCCGAGGCCTCTGAGTCACGGGTGGGGATCCGGGCGCAGGCACTGACGGGGCGGCGGGGATCAGGCACTGACGGGGCCCCGTCGCGGCTGGTCAGGGGCGTGCTCGGCGCGGCGTTTCGGGTGGCTCGCCCGAGCCCGCGTCCGTATCGTCCGATGGGTGACCGAACCCGTGCCGCCGCGCCAGACCCCCGACCAGCCGGGGGGCGGCGCGCCCCCCCCCCCCCCGCCGCCGCCCCGCCGCCGGATGCCCGGCGGCTGGATGGGACTCGCCCTCACCGCGCTCGTGGTGTTCCTGATCTCCGACCTGCTGCTGTCCTACTTCGGCAACGCCGGCGCCACCACGATCTCCTACACCGAGTTCAACAACCAGCTGAACAAGGGCAACATCACCAAGATCTACTCCAAGGGCGACGCGATCGAGGGCACCCTCAAGAGCGCCCAGCCCAAGCCGGACGGCGGCAAGGGCGACTACACCGACTTCGCCACCCAGCGGCCGTCCTTCGCCAACGACAACCTGTGGACCACGCTGCAGCAGCAGGGCGTCGAGGTCACCGCCACCTCCCCGGTGGTCCAGCAGCGCAGCTTCCTCGCCAACCTGCTGATCTCGCTGGCCCCCATGGTCCTGCTGATCCTGATCTGGGTGCTGCTCGCCCGCCGGATGGCCGGCGGGCTGGGCGCCGGCGCGCTCGGCCGCAAGGCCCCGCCCAAGCCGGTCACCGCCGACCAGGGCAAGCGCACCACCTTCGCCGACGTGGCCGGCATCGACGAGGTCGAGGCCGAACTCACCGAGGTGGTCGACTTCCTGAAGAACCCGCAGCAGTACCGCAGGCTCGGCGCCAAGATGCCGCGCGGCGTGCTGCTGAGCGGCCCGCCCGGGACGGGCAAGACCCTGCTCGCCCGGGCCGTCGCCGGCGAGGCGGACGTGCCGTTCTTCTCCGCCTCCGCCTCCGAGTTCATCGAGATGATCGTCGGCGTCGGCGCCAGCCGGGTCCGTGAACTGTTCGCCGAGGCCCGCAAGGTCGCCCCGGCGATCATCTTCATCGACGAGATCGACACCATCGGCCGCCAGCGCGGCGCGGGCGGCGGCATGGGCGGGCACGACGAGCGCGAGCAGACGCTCAACCAGATCCTCACCGAGATGGACGGCTTCACCGGCTCCGAGGGCGTCATCGTGATCGCCGCGACCAACCGCGCGGACGTGCTCGACCCGGCGCTGCTGCGCCCCGGCCGGTTCGACCGGCGGATCACCGTCAGCCCGCCGGACCGGGACGGCCGCGCCGCCATCCTGCGCATCCACACCCGGACCGTCCCGCTGGCCGGCGACGCCGACCTCACCCGGCTGGCCAAGGTCACCCCCGGGATGACCGGCGCCGAACTCGCCAACCTGGTCAACGAGGCCGCCCTGCTGGCCGTCAAGCGCAAGCAGGACGCGGTGAACGAGCGGGACCTCTCGGACGCTCTGGAGAAGGTCCAGCTCGGCGCCGTCCGGCCGCTGGTGATGCCGCAGGAGGAGCGCGAGCGCACGGCCTACCACGAGAGCGGGCACGCGCTGCTGGGCATGCTGCAGCCCGGCGCCGACCCCGTCCGCAAGATCACCATCGTGCCGCGCGGCCGGGCGCTCGGCGTCACCCTGTCCACCCCGGAGAACGACCGCTACTCGTACACCGAGCCCTACCTGCGCGGCCGGATCATCGGCGCGCTCGGCGGGATGGCGGCCGAGCAGGTGGTCTACGGGGTGATCACCACCGGAGCGGAGAGCGACCTGGAGCAGGTCACCAACATCGCCCGCGGGATGGCCGGCCGGTGGGGGATGAGCGAGCGGGTCGGCCGGTTGACCGCGGTGCCCGCCGACCCGCAGGGCGCCTACGGGCTCTCCGCCGCGCCGACCACCCTGGACGCGGTGGACGAGGAGGCCCGGCGGATCGTCGCCGAGTGCTACGAGCACGCGGTACGGCTGCTGACAGAGGAGCGGGCCCGGCTGGACGCGCTGGCGGCGGCGCTGCTGGAGGCGGAGACGCTGGACGAGGAGCAGGCGTACCGGGCGGCCGGGGTGCCGCGGAAGGGCTCCGGCTCCGACGGGAAGTCGCTCGACCAGGCGTGAACCGGCGGGCCGGGGGCGCTCGCCGTGTGGGCGGGCGCCCCCGGTTTCGTCGCTGCCGGATCTGTTGTCGCCCGGGGCCGTCCGATTGCTGCCGGGGGGTCTCGTTCCCGGTGCCGCCGGGGGCTCCTTCGGGCGTCGCCGTGGACCCCGTTCCCCGCGCCGTCGGGGCCGGTCGGCCGCCGCTACCGGGGCCGTTCGGCGACCAGGTAGCGGAAGACGTTCTCCATCCGGACCGAGCCGTCCGTGCGCAGGTACGGCTGCAGCGCCTCCTCCAGCTCCTTGGCGACCAGCGACGCGCCGGAGAACTCCTCGGCCGCCTCGAAAAGACCGGTGGAGAGCAGGCCGCGCACCGCGCTGTCCAGGTCCGCGTAGGCGAACGGGCAGCTCACCCGCCCGCTGCCGGCCGGGCGCAGGCCGGCCGGGGCGAGCAGGTCCTCCAGCGTGCCGGGCGTGCTCAGCTCGAACGGGTCGCGCGCGGTGGTCCGGCCCGCCCGCCGCCGCGCCACGTCCAGCACCGGGGCGCTCTGGCAGCGCTCCGGAGGGCCCCAGGCGGCCAGCACCACATGCCCGCCCGGGAGGGTCAGCCGGGCGGCCTCGACGACCACCGGACCCGGCTCGGCGCAACCAGGCAACTGCTCGAAGACCGTCACCAGCGAATGGGCCGAGCGGGGGACGGCCGCGGTCGGCCGGGCCCCCGCGCACACCCGCAGCCGGCGGCCGCGGGCCAGCTCGCGCAGCTCGTCCCGCGGCTCCTGGCCGGTGACCTGGGCACCGCGCCCGGCGGCGAGCAGCAGCGCCAGCCCGGACCGGCAGCCCAGGCCCAGCACGCTGGTCGCCGGGCCGACCTCCAGCCGGTCGTGGACCGCCTCGTAGAGCGGCACCAGCATGCGCTCCTGGATCTCCGCCCAGTCGCGCGCCCGCGCGGGCCGCGCCGCCCCGGGCTGCGGGTGGTGCGGTCGTGCGCCTGTCGGTCGTACGGTCGTGCCGGTCGTCCGAGCTGAAGCCATCGCGGCCTCCCATCCGGTCCTTCGGTGTGCTGCTACGGCTCCCCCAAAGTCCCGCCCCACTCCAGCGAACAGCGGGTCGGGCCCGGCGTCCAGAGGGGTGCAGGGTGGTGCGCGCGTGTCGCGGTCGTGCGCCCCCTGCGGTCGGCGGGTGCCGCCGTCTGCTGCCGGCGGGTGCGCGGTCGTCCGTCCGGCGGGTGCGGTGGTCGTCCGTCCGGCGGCCGCCGGCGTGTTATCGATTCGAAGTCAGGGGGCCGCGCCCCGTACCATTCGGGCCATGGCTAAGGCACCCGTTCTCACCCCTCAGGCGGAAGACTTCCCGCGCTGGTACCAGGACCTCATCAACAAGGCCGAGCTGGCCGACAACGGTCCGGTGCGCGGCACCATGGTCATCCGACCGTACGGCTACGGCCTGTGGGAGCGGATGCAGCAGGAGATGGACGCGCGGATCAAGAAGGCCGGCGCGCAGAACGCCTACTTCCCGATGTTCATCCCGCAGTCCTACCTGACCAGGGAGGCCGAGCACGTCGAGGGCTTCGCCCCCGAGCTCGCGGTGGTCACCCACGGCGGCGGCAAGCAGCTCGACGAGCCGGTCGTCGTCCGGCCCACCTCCGAGACGATCATCAACGAGTACTTCTCGAAGTGGGTGCAGAGCCACCGCGACCTGCCCCTGCTGATCAACCAGTGGGCCAACGTGGTCCGTTGGGAGCTGCGCCCGCGCGTCTTCCTGCGCACCACCGAGTTCCTCTGGCAGGAGGGCCACACCGCCCACGCCACCTACGAGGACGCCCGCGCGTACGCGTCGATGATCCACACCCAGGTCTACGGCGACTTCATGACGAACGTGCTCGGTATCGACGTCGTGCTCGGCCGCAAGACCGCCAAGGAGCGGTTCGCCGGCGCCATCAACACCCTCACCCTGGAGGGCATGATGGGCGACGGCAAGGCGCTGCAGATGGGCACCAGCCACGAGCTGGGCCAGAACTTCGCCAAGGCGTTCAACACGACCTACCAGCTCCAGGGCGCCGAGCGCGAGTACGTCTGGCAGACCTCCTGGGGCGTCTCGACCCGCATGGTCGGCGGCCTGATCATGTCCCACGGCGACGACAACGGCCTGCGGGTGCCCCCGCGACTGGCCGCCGTCCAGGCCGTCGTGCTCGCCATCAAGGGCGACGACGCGGTCATCGCCAAGGTGCGCGAGATCGGCGCCACGCTGGAGGCCGCCGGTGTCCGGGTGGTCGTCGACGACCGCACCGACACCCCGTTCGGCCGCCGCGCGGTGGACTGGGAGCTCAAGGGCGTGCCGCTGCGCATCGAGGTCGGCCCGCGCGACCTCGAGAACGGCACCGCGATGCTGGCCCGCCGGATCCCCGGCGGCAAGGAGCCCGTCTCCATCGACTCCCTGGCCGCGCTGGTCCCGGGCATCCTGGAGGAGGACCAGGCGCTGCTGCTGCGCCAGTCCCGCGAGCGCCGCGAGGCCCGTACCGTCGACGTCAAGACCATCGAGGAGGCCGCCGAGGCCGCCGCGACCGGCTGGGGCCGGATCTCCTGGGCCGACCTCGGTCCGGAGGGCGAGGCCAAGCTCGCCGAGCAGGGCGTTTCGGTGCGCTGCATTGTCGCGGCCGACGGCTCGGTGCCGCTGGCGGACGACCAGGACGGCAATATCGCGATCGTCGCCCGCGCGTACTGATGCCTGTTACCAGCAGGTAATGACCGTTGGCGGCGACATTTGCCCGGAATGCGGATGAGTAAGAATCCGGTAACTGTCCGAGAGGCGCCCCGACCGCGGACATCCCTACTGGCCGGTCAACTGCCGGTATTAACGCAATAGCGGTACGGTGTACGGCCCGTGGCCCTGTCAACTCGACGGGCCCACGGGCCGTACGTCCAGGGGGCGACAGCCCGCCCCCGGGCGGAATTCACGAGGCCCGCCGAGCTGCGGCGGG
>NZ_JBHWIJ010000360.1:5620-7873 GCF_042732255.1 Kitasatospora sp. NPDC059803
CGCGCCCGCCCCCCTCCCCCCCCCCCGCCCCCGCCGCCCCGGCTCCGCGCGGCCGCGCCCCCCCCCCGGGCCGGGGCTGATGCGCCGCGCGCCCGCCGCGCGGCGCCCGCGCTAACCCGGCAGGGGGTCGGTCTTGCATCAGATCCGGAACGCGCAATTCGCGCGCGACCATGCATTCCTGGGAGTTCCCTGGGAATTCCCGAAGAACGAGAACATGCGGAACATCGGCTCGCACTCCATCGTTGGTCTAGCGTGAGCACGACACAGCCCCTCGTCCTCGCGGCCGAACTGGCCGCCGCCTGGAGTGACATCCAGGCCCACCACCAGGACCTCCCCGACCTGGCCTCGCCCGAGGCCCTGATCGGCGAATCCTCCTCGGCCTGTGGCACCCGGCTCGGTTTCGAGCGGCTCCTCCACGAGGCTGCCCACGGTCTGGCCGCGGCCCGGGACATCCGGGACACCTCGCGAGCCGGCCGCTACCACAACCGGCGCTTCCTGCTGCTCGCCTCCGAGCTCGGCCTGGCGCACCCGGTCGAACCGCACGCGAGCAGCGGCTTCTCCCAGGTGACCATGCTCAAGGAGACCCAGGAGCGGTACGCGGAGACCATCGAGCGACTGGACCGCGCCCTCGGCGCGCACCAGGAGGCGGTGGCCGGCGACGGTACGACGCGGGCCTTCCGCGGCCCGGCCGCCCGGCACGGTTCCTCCGGGGGCGGCGTCCGGGTCAAGGCGGTGTGCGGCTGCGGACGGAACGTCCGGGTCGTGCCGTCGGTGCTCGCCCAGGCGTCCATCGTCTGCGGCGCGTGCCAGCAGCCGTTCAAGATCTCGTGACCGATCGGTCCACCGGGACACCGGAGGACCGGGCGGTCGTCGGATCGGACGACCGGCGCGTCGGATGACCGGGGTGGCGGAAGACCGTCCTGCCGGGCGACCGGTGCGGCGGAGGACTGCTGGACCGGGAGATCGCTGAACCGGAAGACCGTTGGACCGGGAGATCGGTTGGGCCCGGAGATCGGTCAGACCGGGAGATCGGTCAGACCGGGAGATCGGCTAGGCCAGAACACCAGAAGACGGGGAAGGCCGGCGGACGGCTGTGCGGGCAGCGGATCCGGCCGGAACGAGCGGTACATCGGTGAGTTCGTGGGCGGACCGGGAGCGAGGGCTCCCGGTCGCGCCTTGTGAACGGGCCTGCGGAGACAGTCGGGGGGCGGCCCCCCTGAGGGTCTCGCGCGGCCCGCGGACAGCCGGGCGCGCGGCGCCGGGGTGCGGCTGAGAAGCAGCCGGGATGCGTCCTGCGGATGGCCGAGCGAAGGCGGTTCGCGCCGGTATGGCAGAATGGACAGCTGAGTACTCGGCAGCCGAGCAGGACCCCTCTCTCCTACGGCTGGCGTGTCCCTTGAACGGCCCACGGCGCAACCCCACGCGACGGCGCGGCCGCTCACCCACGTCGACACCAGGAGAATCCACTCCCGTGGCAGTCAAGATCAAGCTCAAGCGTCTCGGCAAGATTCGCTCCCCGCACTACCGCATCGTCGTCGCCGACTCGCGCACCAAGCGTGACGGCCGCGCGATCGAGGAGATCGGCATCTACCAGCCGACCTACAACCCCTCGAAGATCGAGGTCGACACCGACCGCGCCCAGTACTGGCTGTCTGTCGGCGCCCAGCCGACCGAGCCCGTGCTCGCCATCCTCAAGCTGACCGGCGACTGGCAGAAGTTCAAGGGCCTCCCGGCCCCGGCGCCGCTGCTGGTCGCCGAGCCCAAGGTCGAGGACTTCTCGCACCTGTTCGCGAAGGCCGTCGCCGGCTTCGAGGACGCCACCACCGGTGTTGCCATCACCCCGAAGGCCAAGAAGTCGGACAAGGTCGAGGCTGAGGCCGACGCCGCCGCCGAGGCCTGAGCGTGATCGAGGACGCCCTCGACCACTTGGTGAAGGGCATCGTCGAGCACCCCGACGACGTGCAGGTGCGCTCGCGCAACCTGCGTCGGGGCAACACCATCGAGGTGCGAGTGCACCCCGATGACCTCGGCAAGGTGATCGGCCGGGGTGGCCGTACGGCGCGCGCACTGCGCACCGTCGTCGGCGCCCTCGGCGGTCACAACGTCCGGGTCGACCTGGTCGACGTGGACAACATTCGCTGACACAGCTGCTCGTTCAGCCGTCAGGGCTTGTGAGGCGGGGCGCCGGGCCCCGTCAAGACCCCCGCGCGCGAGGGGGGAGATGAGCGCGGGAGCAAATAAAACCACCCCGAT
>NZ_JBHWIJ010000361.1:0-7869 GCF_042732255.1 Kitasatospora sp. NPDC059803
GAGACGGAGCCATCACGCTGCGCGCGAGCCGGGGTGGGGTCGGGAAGTGTCCCCGCGATTAACGTCGCGCTACGAACTCCGCCCATTCCCGCCGGAGTTCCCGTCCGGTCGCGAAATTTCGCCCCAACTGCCCTTTTTGGCAGCTGTTCTGACCTGCCAGGAGTTGCAGTAGGCTGACCCCGCGATAGGCGTCGCCGCAGGTCCCGTGCCGGAAAGCACCGCGATGTGATGTGACATCAGGTGTCTTTCGGAGGGGGTTCAGGCCGCCAGTCCCATTCGCGCCTTGGGGCCCGGACCGGCTCCACACGGTGCCACCTGAAGAGAGTTTCATGACGTCATTTGTGCAGGAACCCTTTTTCTGGGTCTTCATCGTGGTGATGCTCGCAGCCGTCGGAGCGGCCCTCCAGGCCCGCAGGACGAACCTCGCCCTGCGGAGGCGAAACGTTTCCCTGGAGGAGGCCGGCGCCCTGGCACAGCGGCAGCGCGACGAGTTCGCCGTGCTGCACGACCAGCTGCGGAACCAGCACGCATCCGAGCTGACGGACGTCCGCCGCGACGCCGAGGAGGACACCAAGGCCGTCCTCAAGGCGGCGATGCGGACGCTGCAGGGCTTGGCCGACGAGCAGCAGGTCGTCATCGACAAGGTGCAGCGGAAGTACGGCGACAGCCCGCAGATCCTGGCCGACCTGATGACGATCGACCACACGAACAGCCAGTTCGGCCGACGCGCCCAGGGCATCGCGGTGCTCTGCGGCGGCTGGCTGGGCCGCCGTGAGAGCGTCGCCTCGGTCTACGACGTGGTCCGCAGCGCCCAGGGCCGGATCCGGCACTTCGACCGGGTGCGGATCCACTCCCAGGTCAGCGTCGCGCTCGTCAGCAAGGTCGTCGAGCCGGTCGCCGTCGTGCTGTCCGAGCTGCTCGCCAACGCGACCAACTACTCCGCCCCGGACACCCCGGTGGAGGTCAGCGTCCAGGCCGTCCCCACCGGCGTCTGCCTGATCGTCGATGACGCCGGCCTAGGCATGGGCCAGGAGGAGAAGGACCGCGCGGCGGTGCTCCTGAACCCGGGCGCGCCGATCGGCCTCACCAGCCTGGGCAACCCCCCGAAGTTCGGCTTCGCCGTCTCCGGCATGCTGGCCGCCCGCTACGGCTTCCGGGTCTCCGTCGACTCGGTCTCCCCGTACGGGGGCGTGCGGGCCGTGGTGCTGCTGCCGGCCGAGCTGCTCAGCAGCGAGGTCGCGGCCCCGGCCCCGGCCACCGCCGTGCACGGCGAGCACCAGGCCGCGCACGGTGACCACCAGGGCGCGCGCGGCGACTACCAGGCCCCGCCGGCGGAGCAGCCCGCGCAGGCCTGGGCGCAGGCCCCCGGTCAGCGGCTCGTGTCGCTGCCCGAACCGGCGGCGCCGCTGGCCCCGGTGCCGGCGGCGGCGGTGACGGAACCGGAGATGACCGCGGACGGACAGCTGCCCCGCCGCCGCCGCAACCGCCCGGTGTCCGTCCTCCCGTCCCCGCAGGACCCCGGCCGGGCCGAGGCGCCGGTGCGGAGCCCCGTCCAGAACACGCCGTCCCGCCTCGGCGCGTTCCAGCGCGGCACGCTGTCCGGGCGCAACACCACGAACACGGAAGGAACCGAGATCCAGTGAGCCGCGATCTTTCCTGGGTGCTCAACGACGTACTCCAGGTACCCGGCGCCCGGCACGCCATCCTCGTCTCCGCCGACGGCCTCCTGCTCGAACGGTCCAGCGAGATAGGCCGTGACGAGGCGGAGACCAACGCCGCCGCGATGAGCTCGATGCAGTCGCTGAGCCGCGCGGTCGCCCCGTTCGTCGGCGCAGACGGCGCAGGCGCCGGGGTCTGGCGCCAGACCCTGCTGGAGTACGACCACGGCTGGATCTTCCTGATCGCGGCCGGCAGCGGCGCGTACCTGGCCGCCTCCACCGCCCCCGACGTCGACATGGAGGCGATGTCCTTCCGGATGCAGCAGCAGGTCGGCGCGCTCGGACGGGCGATGTCGGCGGCGCCGCGCCAGAGCACGCTCAGCGGCTCATGACGGCCGGCGGCGAGGAACAGCGGGTCACCGGCGGCTTCATCCGCTCGTACGTGATCACCGGTGGGCGCGAGTTACCGAGTGCGGAGGCCCTGTCTCTGATCACCTTGGTCACCGTCGCGCCCGAGCAGGACCTCCCGGCCCTGCCGAGCCCGGAGACCCGGGCGATCTGGGAGCTGTGCTCCGGCGGCTACCTCTCGGTGGCCGAGGTCGCGGCCCGGCTGGAGCTGCCGGTGGGGGTCGTGAGGCTGCTGCTGACGGACCTGATCCATGAGGGACGGTTGCTGTGCCGGTCGGCCCCGCCCCCGGCCCAGGCCCCGGATCCGAGACTTCTAGAGAAGGTACTGCATGGACTTCAACGCCGGTTCGCCTGAGGACATCTACGTCCCGGGCGCGGTGACGACCGCGGTCAAGATCCTGGTCGTGGGGCACTTCGCGGTCGGCAAGACCACGCTCATCGGGGCCTTGTCGGAGATCGCCCCGCTGAGCACCGAGGAGAGCATGACGCAGGCGTCCATCCGCGTCGACGACCTCCGCGGCGTACCGGACAAGAAGACCACGACCGTCGCCCTGGACTTCGGCCGGCTGACACTCGGCGACGACCTGGTGCTGTACCTGTTCGGCACTCCGGGGCAGCAACGGTTCATGCAGCTCTGGGAGGACATGGCGCGGGGCGCGCTGGGAGCGCTGCTGCTGGCCGACCCGACCCGCCTCGCGGACACCTTCCCCGTCATCGACCTGATCGAGCAGTACGGCCTGGAGTACGCCGTGGCGGTCAACAGCTTCGACCGGCAGGACGAGTACACCGAGGACCAGCTGCGCGAGGCACTCGACCTGCTGCCGCACACCCCGGTGGTGTTCTGCGACGCGCGGGACCAGCGCTCCTCGGCCGACGCCCTGCTGACGCTCGTCCGGCACCTGCTCGCCCGCGCCTCCTGACCTCCCCCGCGCCTCCCTCCCCGCACGCCTCCCGGGTCCGCACCCGCCCGGGGCCACCTCCAAGGAACGACCCATGGATTCTCCGCAGCGACCCGCCCCGCAGTCGCCTCCGCAGGGCTGCCCGATGCACGTCGGCGTGAGCACACCGCTCTACGGGGAGATGTTCTCGTCCGACCCCGGCGCGGTCTACGACAAGCTGCGCGCCAACGGCCCCGCCGCGCCGGTGGAGTTGGCCCCTGGGGTGGAGGCCACCCTGGTCACCTCGCACGAGGCCGCCCTGCGGGTGCTGCAGAACCCGGGGATGTTCGCCCGGGACTCGCGGCGCTGGGCGGCGCTCAACGAAGGACGGGTGCCGATGGACAGCCCCGTCCTGCCGATGATGTTCTACCGGCCCAACTGCCTCTTCACGGACGGCGCCGAGCACCTGCGGCTGCGCAAGGCCGTCACCGAGAGCCTGGGCCGGCTCAACGACAACCGGCTCAACCGGCACGTCGAGCGGATCGCCGGCTACCTGATCGACCAGTTCAGTCCGCTGGGCCGGGCCGACCTGCTCAACGACTACGCCAAGCTGCTGCCGCTGCTGCTGTTCAACCAGCTGTTCGGCTGCCCGGCCGACATCGGCGACCGGCTGACCCGCAGCATGTCCGCGCTCTTCGACGGCCTCGACGTGATCCAGGCCAACGAGGAGCTGACCGCCTGCCTGATGGACCTGGTCGCGCTGAAGCGCCGCCAGCCCGGCGACGACATCACCTCGTGGCTCATCCAGCACCCGGCCGGCCTGCGGGACGAGGAGCTCAAGGACCAGCTGGTCATGTTGATGGGCGCCGGCGTCGAGCCCGAGCGCAACCTGATCGGCAACGCGCTGCTCCTGCTGCTGTCCGGCGAGGGCCGCTCCGGACTGCGCATCGAGGACGCCCTCGACGACGTGCTGTGGAACAACCCGCCGATCGCCAACTACGCCACGCACTACCCGATGCAGGACCTCGACGTGGGCGGGGTCCCGATGGACGCGGGCAGCCCGGTGGTGATCAGCTTCGCCGCCGCCAACAGCGACCCCGCGCTGACGGACGCCCGGCTGACCCTCAGCAAGGGGGCCCACCTGGCCTGGGGCGCCGGCCCGCACGCGTGCCCGGCCAAGTCCCCGGCCCAGCTGATCGCCCTGAGCGCGATCGAGTGCCTGCTCAACGCCCTCCCGGACGTCACGCTCGCGGTGCCCGCGGAGAGCGTGGAATGGCGGCCGGGCCCGTTCCAGCGCGGCCTGGTCTCGCTGCCGGTCCGGTTCAGCCCGGCGCCCGCCCGGACCACGCGGCCGGCCGCGGGCGCGGACACCGCGCCGGGCGGGTCGCCGGTCGGCGCCGAGGCGACGCAGGCGTACCCGCAGGCCACCGCCCCCGCGCCGGGCCGGGCCGGGCAGAAGAAGGGGTGGTGGAGCTCCTTCCTGGACGTCTTTCGGGTCTGACACGCCCCGGGCTCCGATCCGACGCGCCGTCGGAAGCCGTTCCGCCACCGCGGCGTGAACGGAGTCCGACGGCGGTGCGGGTACGTGACGGGGGCAACACGGATCGACGCTTGAGCGCGCTGTTGCTGGGTAGATCGCCGCCGTACTGCCCGCCCGCGCGTAAGGAGCCCCGTGTGACCGCCACGTTGGAAGCCCGCCCCGCAGACCCGGAGCGCCCGGACGGAAGGGTGGTCGACCGCCGCGCCGCCGTGCCGCTCCTGCGCAGGCTGCGGTCGGCCGAGGGACTCGCCGACCCGAGCCCGGTCTACGACGGGCTGCGGGCGCTGGGAGACCTCGTCCCGGCGCCCTGGGGCGGCTACCTGGTCACCGGGTACGACGCGTGCGACCAGGTCCTGCGCGGCAGGACCTGGCTCGTCCCCGACTTCGCCTGGCAGGAACGGCAGACCGAGACGGGGCGCTGGGACGCCGTCGCCACCCAGGAGATGAGCCGGACCCTCTCCCGGCTCAACGCCCCCGACCACACCCGGCAGCGGCGCAGCCTCGGGAACCTCTTCGACCGGAACACCCTCCGGGACATGGAGCCGCAGATCGAGGCCGACGTCGCCGAACTGCTGGACCGCCTGGCCGAGCGAATACGGACGGACGGCGAGGCGGACCTCTCCGCCCTGGTCAGCGAGCAGCTGCCGATCGGCACCGTCGGGCGCTGGCTGGACATCGCCCCGGCGGACTACCCGCACATCCTGACGATGACCCACAACCAGGTGCACGCCCAGGAACTCCTGCCCACCAAGAGCCAGCTGGCGGTCTCCGAGCAGGCCACCATGGACCTGCGCGAGTACTTCACCCGCCTCGTCCGGGAGCGCCGCGACAACGACGGCGACGACGTGATCGCCGGCTGGATCCGCACCTGGGACGCGCTGGAGTCCGACCGCGAGGCCACCGACCGGATGGTCTACCAGCTCACCATGTTCGTCACCATCGCCTCGCTGGAGACCACGGCGACGCTGCTCTCCTCGCTGGTGTGGTCGCTGCTGCGGTCGCCCGGCCGGTGGGAGTGGCTGCGGGAGCGGCCGGAGCACATCGACGACGCGATCGACGAGGCGCTGCGCTACGACCCGCCGGTCCGCGTCAACAGCCGCGTCGCGGGCGAGGACACCGAGCTGGCCGGGGTGTTCCTGCCCAAGGACACCATGGTCCACGTGATGTACGGCGCGGCCAACCGCGATCCGCGCCGCAACCCGGACCCGCACACCTTCGACGTGCTCCGCCGGGGCACCCACCTCACCTTCGGCGGCGGCGCCCACTACTGCCTCGGCGCGGGCCTGGCCAGGCTGGAGGCGCGCGCCCTGCTCGGCCAACTGCTGCGGCGCTTCCCGACCCTGCGGGTGGCGAGCCCGCCCGAGTACGCACCCCGGATGGTCTTCCACCGGGTGACGTCCCTGAGAGTGGCCGCATGAATGTTCCTCCGCAGGCTCCCCAGTACCCCCCGTACGCGATGCAGCCGCCGCCGTACGTCCCGTACCCCTCGGCGTCGGCCGGCTGGTACCCGCCGGTCCCTCAGTCCTCGTCGGCCCCCGAGCCCGTGCCGGCCCCTGCGCCCGCCCGTACGGTCCGTTCCGAGCTCCGGGGCGCGGTGCTCCACGTCGAGCTGGACAGCCCGGAGACCGGGAACGCCGTCACCATGGCGATGCTGGACGAACTCCTCGCCGTCCTCGCCGTCCCCGACCCGGCCGTGCGGGTGATCGTGCTGTCCGCGGCCGGCCGGGACTTCTGCCTCGGCGGCGACCGCGACGAACTCCTCGCGGGCCTGGACGAGGACCCGACCGGCGGCCGCATACGGGCCTACGGGGACAAGGCCCGCCGGGTCTGCGACGCCCTCGTCAACAGCCCCGCCGTCACCGTCGCCCGGGTGCAGGGCCGGGCGACCGGCGCCGGCTTCGCCCTGGCGCTCGCCTGCGACCTGCGGGTCGGCGCCGACAACGCCGTCTTCCGGCTGCCCGAGCTGGCCCTGGGCCTGCCCGTCGCCTGGGGCGGACTGCTGCCCCGGCTGCTCCACGAGGTCGGCGCGGCCCGGGTCCGCGAGATCATCCTCACCAGCCGCCCGGTCGGCGCGGCGGAGGCGCGGGAGCTCGCCATCCTGCAGCGCGTCGTCCCCGAGCAGGAGCTGGACGAGGCGGTGGCCGAGTGGGCCCGGCCCATCACGCGCCGCCCCGAGGCCGCCCTGCGGGTCACCAAGACGCTGCTCGCCTCCCACGCCTCGGCGACCCGGATGGCCGACGCCTCCGTGCTCGACTCCGAGCTGATGGCCTCCGTCCTCGCCGCCGCCCACTACACCCGCACCGCCGCCGGCCGGGGGCCGGCCTCCTGACCGGTGCGTGCGAAGGGGCCCGCTAGAACCCAAGGAGGATGCGGGCCCCTTCCGCGTCTGTGGGGACCGGTGGTGGATCGTGTCCGAACGTCCGCTACCGTGTGCGGTCGACGAAGCGGAGATGATCATGGCGGGGATGACGCGCGGCGTGCGCGTAGCGGGGGCCGTGCTGACGACGGCCCTGGTCGTGGCCGGAGCAGCGGCCTGCGCGGGGGACGAGGGCGGAGCCGCCGCGGCGGCCAGTACACCGCCGCAGCCGTTCGGCGCCGCAGGCTACCGCGGGCTCCAGCTCTCGATGACCAAGGAGGAGGCGCTCACCTCCGGGGCCCTGGAGCCGTCGCCGGTCTCGCTGCTCAACGGCTGCACCGACTACGCGTACAAGGGCGGCCCGGCGCCGGACCCGGTCCGGATGGCGGCCGAGGCGGAGGTCCGTACGAAGGTCGACAAGGCTCGGGCCAGGATCGACGAGATCAAGGCGGCCAGGAAGCCGGTCGCGCCCCTGGCCCCCGGGGCCTCCTCGAAGGAGCGGCAGGAGTACCTCGCGGGCCTTCGGGAGCAGCTCGATCAGACCGAGGCGGGGCGGCAGGAGATGGCCGTGCTCTACAAGGACCTGGACCTCATCGGCCCGGCCCGCAAGAACCGGGACCAGGCCTTCCTGGCCACCGGCCGGGTCAACTTCGGTACCGAGGGCCTGCGCCAGCTGGTCGCCCCGGCGGACGCCCGCACCGCCGAGGGAGTCGGCGCCGGCTCGGCGGAGGACGAGCTCAAGCGGGCCTACGAGGGCAAGGACCTCAAGCCGACCAAGGACGGCACGTACGAACTCCCGGCCGAGGGCGGCAACGGCGGCCCGGACTGGTTCTACGAGTTCACCATGGCCGAAGGCAAGGTCGCAGGCCTCGCCCTGGTCAAGCACAACACGTACTGCTCCTGACGTACTGCTCCTGAGAATCGACGGCGACGCCTCGGCCGAGGAAAGGCGCACGGCGCCAGGACCTCCGTCCGGTCGAGGCGGCGCGTACGTGGCTCCGCTCTCGGCGGCCCCGGCCGACCCCGGCC
>NZ_JBHWIJ010000362.1:0-7844 GCF_042732255.1 Kitasatospora sp. NPDC059803
CCGTCCTCCGGGGCCCGCGCGCCGCCCGCCGTCGTCCGGGGCCCGCGCGCCGCCCGCCGTCGTCCGGGGCCCCGCTACGCCCGTTCCGCCGTGAACCGCACCCGCACCCCGGGCGCCAGCAGCGCCGCCGGCTCGCGCCCGGTGTCCCAGAGCGCGAGCCCGGTGCGCCCGATCAGCTGCCAGCCGCCGGGGGAGGAGCCCGGGTAGACGCCGGTGTACGGGCCGGCCAGGGCGACCGATCCGACTGGGACGCTGCTGCGCGGGGTGGCTCGGCGCGGGACCTCGTACCGGGGCGGCAGCCCGGTCAGGTAGCCGAAGCCGGGCGCGAACCCGCAGAAGGCGACCACGTACTCGGGCCCGGTGTGGATCCGTACGGCGGCTTCCTCGGACACCCCCCACAGTGCGGCGACCTCGGTGAGGTCGGCGCCGTCGTACACCGTCGGCACCTCCACCAGCGGCCCGGTCGCCGCCGCGGCCGCCGACGGACGGGCCGTGCGCAGCAGGGCCGCCAGCGCGTCGACGTCCGCGACGCCGTCCAGCAGCACCGTGCGCGCGGCCGGCACGATCTCCTCGACCGCGCCGAGCGCCCGGCTCTCCTGCCGCTCGCGCAGCCATCCGTACAGCGCGGCGACCTGCGCCGTGTCGTCGAGTTCGACCAGCAGCGCCCGTTCGCCGACGCGCCGGACGGCGGCGGGCGTCACGTGAACGCCTCCACCCGGACCCCGGCGGAGGCGAGGGCTCCGCGGATCCGCCAGGCGAGCTGGGCGGCGCCGGGGGTGTCGCCGTGGACGCACAGGGAGCGGGCCTCGACGGCGATCCGTTCGCCGCCGACGGCCTCCACCGAGGCGTCCCGGGCGATGCCGACGGCTCGGGTGATCACCGATTCGGGGTCGTGCACCACGGCGTCCGGGTCGCGGCGTGGGACGAGGGTGCCGGCCCAGGTGTACGCGCGGTCGGCGAAGGCCTCGGCGACGACCGCCAGGCCGACGCCCTCGGCGACGGCGAGCAGCCGGGAGCCGGGCAGTCCGAGCACCGGCAGCGGTCCGTCGCAGACCGCCCCGGCCCGCAGCACGCCGGCCACCACGGCCTCGGCCTGTTCGGAGTCGGTGACCACGCGGTTGTAGAGGGCGCCGTGCGGTTTGACGTAGGAGACCCGGGAGCCGGCCGCGCGGGCGAAGACCTGGAGGGCGCCGATCTGGTAGGCGATCTCGTCGGCGAGCTCCTCCGGGGGGACGTCCATGGCCCGGCGGCCGAAGCCGGCCAGGTCGCGGTAGGAGACCTGGGCGCCGATCCGGACGCCGCGTTCGGCGGCCAGCGCGCAGACCCGGCGCATCGTCGACGGATCTCCCGCGTGGAAGCCGCAGGCGACGTTGGCACTGGTCACCACGGACAGCAGGGCCTCGTCGTCGGTCAGCGTCCAGCGTCCGAACCCCTCACCGAGGTCCGCATTGAGATCGATCACCGCATCGGCCACGCCCGTCCGCCTTCCAGCAGCTGTTGAGCCAGATGGTAGGGCCTGCGGATGAAGGCCGTTGCCCGTGACCCGGGCCCAGGGGGCCCACCGGCGTGCGACCCCTGGTCACACGCCCTGGGGCGGCGCTGGGGGGCTCCGACTCAGCTCGCGGCCACCGGCCCCTGGAAGGAACGTTCCAGCGGGCGCAGCGCCCGCAGCACGATCAGCAGCGGGACGACGCCGACGATTCCGAACGACATGTCGATGAATCGCCAGCCCAGGGGGATCCCCCGCAGCGGCCCGCAGACCAGGGCCAGGGGGATGACGGCGCCGCAGGCGAGCACCGCCCAGCGGATCACCCAGATGTTGCGGACCGGGTCCTTGATCGGGCCCCAGAAGGCGGCGGCGATCACCAGGTGGGCGAAGGCGAGCCAGTCGGTGCCGTAGGCCAGGAAGGGGTAGCGGTCATTGGTCTCCGCGACGCCGGTGCGGACGCGTTCGATCCAGTCCAGGGCGGCCGGGAAGCGGTCGGCCAGCGGCGCGGCCGGCCCGGTTGCGAGATCGGCCAGCCAGCGGGTCTCGGTCTCCAGCGGGAAGGCCGTCAGGCCGCTCAGCACCAGGCAGACCACGAAGATCCAGAGCCAGCGCCGGACTCTGCGCAGTACCGCCGCGGGATCGGTGCCCGGATTGGTGTCCATGGTGCGAACCTCCATGCCGAAGAGCAGGCGGGGCCTTGTCCCGTCTGTGCGGAACCGACTCTAGACCCTCGATTTGAACGCGTTCAACTAGCCCCTGACGTGCGGGCACGCCCCAGACGCCGGGCCGGTACGCACCTCCGGACGCCGTGCGGGCGCGCACCCCCGGACGCCGGGCCGGCGCGCGCCCCCGGACACGCGGTTGCCCGGGTGCCGGAGCCCCCGGGCATCGGAACAACCGGACTGCGCGGTGTACGTCGGGACTACGCGGTGTACGTGAAGGTCACCGGGGCGCTGGTGCCGCCCGCCGTGGTCACCGTGACGCCCACCGGGCCGGGGCCCGCCGTCGCCGGGGAGGTGGCCGAGCAGAAGGACGGGCCGCAGGAGACGTGCGCGGCCGGCACCCCGCCGAACGCGACCGTCCCGTACGTCAGGTTGGTGCCCTGGAGGTACACCTGGGTGCCGCCGGCGGCCGGGCCGCTGGGGTAGGTCAGGTTGCCGACCGTCGGCGCGGGCGGGGGCGGGGGCGGAGCGCCCGTGTAGTCGAAGGCGGCCGGCGCCGCGACCGTGCCGCCGGGGGTCACCACGGAGACGGGTGCGCTGCCCGTGCCGCCGGGCGTGATCACCGTGCAGGCGGTGTCGGTGCAGGTGCCGGCCGCCGGGACGCCGCCGACCAGCACCATGCCGTGCGCCAGGTTGCTGCCGCTGACGGTCACCGCGGTGCCGCCCGCGCCGGGGCCGGTGGTGGTGTCGAGGCCGTCGACCGTGGGCGACGCCTGGACGACCGGCGCCGGGGTGGTCCCGTCGACCGACAGGGCCGTCACGTGGCCGGTCGGGTCGGTGTCGTTCGGATTGGACACGGTCACGACGATCTGGCCGGTCAGCTGCTGGGTGTAGTCGCGGCCCACGTTCAGCTTCATGAACTCGTAGCGCCCGGGCCTGCGGGTGCCGATGAGGACGGCGTCCAGGTGGCGCCCGTCGGGCGAGACGGACTCGGTGAAGGTGTAGTCGTACGGGGTGGAGTAGAACATGCCGAGCTCGGTGGTGAGGCCGGGCGGCAGGTCGACGGTGATGTGGGTCGGCCCGGTGAGGTCCTGGGTGCCGGCGGAGGTCCAGCCGACCGAGAGCTTGCCCGGTCCGGGAGGGGTGGTGCCCGGCAGGAAGCCGTTCAGGGCTGCGGTCACGTGCTGCCCCTGAACGGCGGGGGCGTCGGCGGGGGCGGCTGACGAGGCGGCGGCACCGGTGGCGAGGGTGGTCACGGACAGCGCGGCGGCGAAGCCCGCTTTGACCAGTCGAGTGATCATAGGCCGATCATCACGGTAGCGACGCGCAGTCTTCACGGGTTTGCCGAATATCGGTTCGGAATTGGCGGAATCCCATCGAAATCCCGTTCTGAATTCACCCCCGACACGCCCTCCGGCCTGCCGCGCAGCCCGCCCACAAGGCCCGTTTCGGTCGATGTCGGTGCGAACCTCTAATCTTGTGCACCGTGACCGCCATCGCTGACCCGCCCACCCTGCCCGGCCCCCGGCCGCCCGCCGGGTCCGTCGCGGCGAGGCCCGCGCCCGGCCCCGCCGCCGACGAGGGCCTGGCCCGCCGGCTCAAGGCGCTGGCCTGCACCGCCCCCCTGCACGACCTGGACAACCGCAAGGTCAACCTGGCGGGCGAGTACGGCGGCTACGCGATGGCCGAGGTCGGTCTCGCCGCGATCGACCTGGTCACCCTGCACATGGACTTCGACACCGGCGCCGACCGCGACATAGTGCTCGCCCGCCTGCTGCCCCGGGTCGCCGCCCAGGCCGCCGGGCGCCCCGCCGCCGAGCACGAGCGGGTCGCCCGCTGGGTGCTGGAGTCGCTGATCAACGTCGGCAGCGTCGACCGGGGCTTCCGCGCCGTCTACGGCACCTTCGGCGCGGACGGCGCGTACGTCCGGCGCGACTACGACTTCAAGCTGATCGAGGAGGTCCCCGGCCCCGACGGCGGCGTCTACCTGCGCACCACCGACGAGGCGGTCAACGTCCTGGTCGGCGCGCTCGACACCGACGTCACCTCGGCCCAGATCGCCGCCGAGGTCAAGCTGGAGGTGCTGATCCGCCGCGGCCGCCTGGCCGACGCCCAGCTCGCCGCCGAGCAGGCCCGCTACCGCACCGTCCAGTACGCCGAGACGCTGCGCCGCGCCCTCGACGCGACCCGGCGCAACGTCCGCGCCGTCGACTGGATGCGCGCCATCCCGGACCTCATCGACGAGGCGCTGGACCACATCGCCGACCGCTACCGGCACGAGAACGCGATTCTCACCAACATCCGCAAGGCCCGCGACGAGGCCGAGCCGAACACTCCCGAAGGGGCCGAGAACAAGCGCCGCGCCGCCGAGCTGCTCGACATCGTCAAGGACTGCATCCGCCGCCACACCAAGCTGCAGACCCGCCTGCTGGAGGCCGGCCCGCTGTTCCGCGCCGAGCAGGACCGGCAGGCCTTCGCCACCCCCGGCGCCCGCAGCGGCATCGACCTCTACGGCCAGTTGCTCGCCCCCGTGCTGCGGCTGCCGGTCGAGCAGGCCGTCCGCCCCACCGGTGCCTTCTTCGCCCGCGGCGCCGGCCTGCGCACCCCCGTCTCCGTCCGGGTCGCCGACCTGGTCGACCTGCTGCTCACCCCGCCGGTCGAGCGCGAGCACCTCGGCGCCGAACTGCCCGACCCGGACCTGGTCGCCACCCCGGACGACAGCCGCTTCTCCGAAGCCCAGCTGGAGGCCGCGCTGCTCCTGCTCGACCTGCCCGCCGACGCCCCCCGCCGGCTCTCCGGCCTGCTGGCCGAGGCCCGCGGGCAGGACCCGGAGCTGCCGTACCTGGTCGCCCTGCTGGCCGTCCACGCGGCCAGCCCGCCGGTCGGCACCGCCTACCGGCAGGGCGAGGAGCGGCTGCTGTTCGCCGTGGACGACGGCACCCTGCTGCGCGACCCGCAGTTCGGCGGCGCCGACCTGATCGTCGGCAGCGCCCTGCTCGACGCGGCCGGCATGGCCGCCGACCGCAAGGACGCCGGCTGACGAAGCCGCCGTCTCGACGCACCACCAGATCACCCGTACTAGCAACAGCCCCGAGGAGCACCGCCCGTGACGACCCACCACGACACGTCCTGGGCGGCCGAGACCGAACCCGCGGCCCCCGCCCCGATCACCCCGGGCGACGTCGCCGACGCCGCCCGGCTGGTCTCCTTCGGCCTCCAGGCCAAGCTGCTCCCCGCCCGCGACGCCGAGTACGCCGAACTCGTCCGCCGCCACCGCGAGGACCCGCCGTTCGCCCGGCTCGCCGACGCCGTCGCCACCGGCATGGGTCTGGTCGTCCTGGAGGTCTCGCCGCGCGCCGGCATGGCCGTCGCCGCCGCCGAGGACTCGCTGTTCGCCGTCCGGATGGGCGACTACTCGCGCCGCGCCGCCACCGAGTCCACCGACCGCTTCCTGCACGGCCTGGCCCACCTCGCCGTCGCCGCGATGGCCTTCCCCCGGCCCGAGGACCTCGCCGACGACGGCTACCTCGGCCGGATCACCGTCAACGGCGTCGACGCCTTCGTCCGCCAGGCCTGCCGCCGCCTGGAGGAGCAGGCCGCGACCGAGGGCGACAACACCGACCCGCAGTCCGACGCCCCCGGCCTGGAGGCCGCCTGGCGGGTCTGGGCCCGGCGCACCGCCACCGGCGCCACCAAGGACGCCCGCCGGCTCTCCGGCTCCACCATCGGCATCGTCGCCAAGGCCGTGCTGTTCCTGGTCGACTCCGGCTTCCTGCAGAAGGTCTCCGACGACTCCGGCGGCACCTACCGCACCACCGCCCGCTACCAGCTCCAGGTCCGCGACCTGGCCGGCAGCGCGGCCATGGCCGAACTGCTCGACCTCGGCATCGTCCCGGTCTCCGACGGCACCGCCAGCCTGCTGCCGCCGGACACCGGCGACGAACTGGTGGCCGACGCAGGCCTGCCGTTCCACTCGCTCTGACACCCCTACCCGACTCGCCCACGGAGAACCGCCGCACATGTACGAGCTCAACCGGGTCCGCCTCTACTCGATCGGACCGGCCGGCGCCCGCTACGCCGACACGGTGCTCGACCTGCGCGGTGTCGGCGAGCCCGTCGCCGACCCGGCCCCGCAGCAGATCGGCCTGTTCGGCGAGGACACCGAGGGCCCGGTCCGCCGCCCCGCCCCGGCCGGCGTGCTCTTCCTGGAGAACGGCGGCGGCAAGTCCGTCCTGCTCAAACTGATCTTCTCGGTGATGCTCCCCGGCCACCGCAACACCCTCGGCGGCGCCAGCTCCGGCGTGCTGCGCAAGTTCCTGCTCGCCGACGACTGCGGCCACGTCGCGCTGGAGTGGCAGCACACCGTCACCGGCGAGCTGATCGTGGTCGGCAAGGTCAGCGAGTGGCGCGGCCGCCAGGTCTCCTCCGACCCGCGCAAGTTCGCCGAGACCTGGTACTCCTTCCGCCCCGGCCCCGGCCTCACCCTGGACTCGCTGCCGGTCGCCGAACGCATCGGCCTGGCCGGCGACCAGAAGGCCCGCGGCCGCCGCCGCACCATGAAGGGCTTCCGCGACGCCCTCACCGAGGCCGGCAAGGCCCACCCGCACCTCGACCTGGTCTTCGAGGACGGCCACGACCGCTGGACCGAGCACCTCGGCGAACTCGGCCTCGACCCCGAACTCTTCCGCTACCAGCGCGAGATGAACGCCGACGAGGGCGAGGCCGCCGGCCTCTTCGCGGTCAAGCACGACAGCGACTTCACCGACCTGCTGCTGCGCGCCGTCACCGACACCCGGGACACCGACGGCCTCGCCGACCTCGTCCACGGCTTCGCCGCCAAGCTCGGCCGCCGCGCCGAACTCACCGCCGAACGCGACTTCACCGCCGGCTCCCTCGACCTGCTGGAACGCATCGTCGAGGCCACCGGCGCCCGCGAGAGCGTCCGCGAGGCCCACCGCACCGCCGAACGCCGCACCCGCCGCCTCGCCCACGCCCTCACCTCCCGCGCCGCCGCCGAACGCGACCGCGCCCAGGACCTCGCCATCGAGGTCGCCGCCGCCGCGGGCGCCGTCACCGCCGCCGAGGCCGACCGCACCCGGCACACCCTCATCACCGCCGAACTCACCCACCGGCACGCCACCCTGGGCCTCGCCGCGGCCACCGCCGAGGCCGCCGCACTGCGCCGCGAACTCATCGACGCCCGCACCCTGCACTCCGCCTGGCAGGCCGCCGAGGCCGTCCTGCGCCAGCGCGCCGCCGCCGACCGGATCACCCGGGTCGCCGCCGCCATCCGCGAGGCCGAACTCGACGCCGCCCCCGCGCTCGCCGCCCGTGCCCGCGCCGCCACCGCCCTGGCCCGCGCCCTGGAAGGCGCCGCCGCGGCCGCCGAGGCCCGCGCCGACACCGAGGAGCAGCGCGCCGGCGAGCTCCAGGACGACGGCGCCAAGGCCCAGTCCGACGCCACCGAGGCCGCCACCGCCGCCCAGAAGGCCCGCAGCGAGGTCGACCACCTGCGCCAGCGCCTCGCCGAGGTCGAGCAGGAGACCGCCGCCGCCGTCGTGGCCGGCTTCATCGACGCCGACGGCGACGTCGACCCGGCCCGCGCCGCCCTGCACGCCGCCGACGTCGAGAAGGCCGCCGGCGCCGCCCTCGCCCAGGCCCGTACGGCCGCCGAGGCCTGCGCCGCCCGGCTG
>NZ_JBHWIJ010000363.1:0-7840 GCF_042732255.1 Kitasatospora sp. NPDC059803
CGTTTATCCTGCGGCTGCTTCTCAAACGGCTACCGGGCGCCCCAGGCCTGGTCGGTGGGGACGACCTCGCGGCCGAGCGGCATGAGGGAGATCGGGATCATCTTGAGGTTCGCCCAGCCGAACGGGATGCCGATGATCGACAGGAACAGCGGGATGCTGGTCACCAGGTGCGCGATCGCCAGCCACCAGCCCGCGAAGATCAGCCAGATGACGTTCCCGACGCAGGACGCCGCCCCGGCACCCGGCTTCTCCACGGTCGTCCGCCCGAACGGCCACAGTATGAAGCCGGCAATTCGGAAGGACGCGACGCCGAACGGGATGGTCACGATCAGCACGCAGCAGATAATTCCGGCGACGGTATAGGCAATAGCCATCCAGATACCGCAGAAGATCAGCCAAATGACATTGAGGACGAACTCGATCACCTTCATGGCTGACACCTTCTCACGGCTGCTGCTCGGGGTTCCACGATCCAGCCATGCCCGCCCCCGGGCGCGTCTACGCCCTTAGGGGGCGATCCTCGGGGTTTGTTCCGGGGTCGGCGCGGGCGGACGTGCAGGGGCCGCACCCTGCGGAGGGTGCGGCCCCGGTGCGGCGGCTCGGATCAGGCCGGTGGCGTGCCGTCGGGCCAGACGCAGGGGGAGCTGACCCGGAGGGTGAGGTCGTGGCTGGCGTCGGAGACCCCGTCCAGGGTGGCGAGGAAGTCGTCCTTGGGGTTCTTCAGCCTGATCCAGTCGTTGTGGAAATTGGGGGGATCCTGAACCGGCTGGAAGCCCTGGCCGGTCAGGAACGTTCGGAAGGCGTTCGCCGCCTCGGCCTTGGGCGCGGACGGGACGTCGCCGAAGTCGTATCCCCGATGGGTCTGCGTCCTGCCGTGCGGGCCGATGTCGTTGGCGTCGCATTCCATGTCGAAGAAATCGCCCGAGCTCGCGGTCGGTTTGACCGGCAGCTTGGCCAGGGTGTCGGCGAGGTAGGTGTCGATCTGCTTCTTGGCCTGGTCGAGCGTGATCGTGGACTTCGACCGCTCGTTCAAGGTCTGCACGCCGCAGGCGTTCAGGGCCAGTACGGCGACCGCCAGCACGGCGGTGGTGGTGACCCGTTTGATCAGCGGGGTGTGCTCGGTGGTGCTCATGAGACCCGCTTTCCGGCGATGATCTGGCCCATGGAGGTCAGGGTGGGCGAATCGTCGTTCCAGTAGTCCGAATGCCCCGCGTTGGGATTGGTGGGCAGGACCTGCGCGCCGAACTGGGGGACGGTGGTCTGTCGGCCGTGGATCAGGTGGTGGTCACCGTCGCCGAGGCCCCACGAGCTGGCGACGTTGTCGACGATGTTGTCCGCCATCCCGCCGGGGTCGGTGGCGGCGGCCCAGCCGATCGCGTCGGCCGGGCTCTGCGCCACGTACACGCGGGACGGGTCGATGTTCAGGTCCTTGGCGTTTTCGACGCCGCAGCCGGGGCTGGCGATGAGGACGACGTTGTCGACGGGAAGGCCCTTGTCGCGCATGGCGTAGCCCACGGTCGTGGTGCCGTAGCTGTGGGCGAGGACGGTGTTGTTCGACAGCTTCCCCTCGTGCGTGGCGTGCAGCCCGGTCTCGAAGGCGTGCAGCTTGTCCTCCGCGTTCTTCGCGTACTTGTCGTCCGCGGCCTCGGGGATGATCGTCTGCGGAGCGTCGTAGCCGACCCAGGTGATCGACGAGGTGGTGCTCGGGTCTTGCGCCTTCCGGTTGGCGTCGTTGGCCGACTTGACCATCAGGTCGGAGCGGTTGATGTCGCTGCCGATGCTGCCGAGCCGGGCGCCGGTGCCGGGCACGTACGTGGAGACGTTGTCGGCGGTGTCGGGGTTGTTGGCCGCGATGATCGCGTGGCCCTTGCCGTTGGTGTCGAAGCCCAGCAGGAAGGTGGGCGGGTGTTCGGCGTTGACCGGGGTGTTCAGCCGGTTCTCGATGGCCGTCACGCCCTTCAGCTTGTCTTCGAGGTCGTCGCGTTTCTGCTTCCACGCCGTGTAGTCGGGGTTCTGGACGGGCCCGCCGTTGGTCTCGGCGACGGACAGGTAGTGCTTCGGCTCCGGGCCGAGGCCGTCGAGCTGGTGTTGGAGGTCCTGCCTGCCGCGCTGGAGGTTGATCCGGTTGGCCTGGTCCCGGGCGAGCGCGGGGACGCCGTCGAGGGCGCCGACCTGGTCGGGGTGGTTGAGGATCATCCGGTGCTGCTGCTCGTCGGTCAGCCCGTTCCACCAGCCCTTGACGCTGTTCGGGTCGGTGCCGGCGGCGGGGACCTGTTCGAGCGCGTTCGCGGCGGCCAGGTCGGTCTTCGCCGTGGCGGCGTCGAGCCCGGTGCCGTCGCTCGCGTTGCCGGCCAGGTGGGCGAGCCGGGCGCTGATCGTCTGGTCCGTGTGGTCGGCCTCGGCGAGTGCGGCCGTGATCCGGCTGCTGATCTGCCGGGCCTGCGACTCGGCGTCGGTGCCGGCGAAGGTGGCGGAGCCGGGGTCGTTGTCCCAGGTGATCCCGCCGTCGGCGGCGACGGTCAGCTTGTGGGTCCTGGCGTCGTCGAGGGCGTTGATCAGGTGCGCCTGGGCGGCGGCGAAGCCCTCGGCCGCGTCGTACAGGGCTCTGCTGACGAGGCCGATCTCCTGTTGGGCGGCTTGGAGTTCGTTCTCCAGGAGCTGGATCCGGGCTTGGGCGTGACCGGCGGCGTTCCCGGTCCACTGGGAGTGGTTCAGCCGGTCGACGACCTCGTGCTGCCAGTTCTCGACGTGCTGGCCGAAGGCGGTGGCCAGGGTGTCGAAGGCGGTCTTCGCGGTGGTGAGGTTGATGAGGTCGGCGTCGTGGAGGGTCTTGATGTCCATCGCTTACGCGGCCGCCTTCGCGTCGGCGGGCTTCACGGGGCCAGGGACGAAGGTCGTGTTGAACGGGTCGGGTTCGTTGGGGAGTGGTGCGGCCGGGTTCCGCATGCTCCCGTGGATGTCCTTCTCGACCTGGCGGTAGTAGGCGGCCGAGGTGGCGAGCTTGGTGCCGACGTCGCCCATGTCGCCGCCGAGCTTGTCCAGCAGCGTCTTCCAGTTCGTGCCGCAGTTCTGGATGGCGGCGGCGGTGAGCCAGCCCTTCAGGCCTCCGGCGGCCTGGTTGCACGGGTCGGTGATCTTCGCGGTCTCTCCCGGTATGAGTCCGCCGATGTGCTGGGCGCTCTGCCCGCAGCCGTCCAGTTCGGCTGGGTTGACCTTGAACTCCAAGGCCAGATCAGGATCTGCCATGTCTTTCCCCCCGTTGATGAGCCCCGGACCGGCGTGCCGCCCGGGTCCGTGTCGACAAACTGCTGACGGATGCTAACGGATCGATCTTCGGCGGCGGGGAGGGCGTGGGCCGGGCGACCTGCCCCGGCGCGGCCGGGGGCTGTGATTCGGGATACCCTGCGGGGGTAACTGATGGCGGGATCGGTCGGGAGGTGGACGATGGCGGAGCCGCGTCCGGCCGTCCCCCGGGCCCTGCGCCTGCTGCTCCTCGCGGCGCTCCTGCTCGGCATCGTGGCGATGCACACGCTCGGCCATCCGACCGTCGGCGGGCACGGGGTGGAGCACGGGGCAGACCACGGGCCGGCGCGGCACGCCGTGAGCGCCGGTCACCCGGCGGGCGCCGAGGAGACGGTGCACACCGCAGCGGCCGACGGCATGGATCCGATGACGGTGTGTCTGGCCGTCCTCGCCGGCTGGACGTTGCTGCTCCTCATCGCCGGCCCCCTGCTGCGGTACAGCGGTGACGTCGCCGCCGAGGTGAGGGCCCGGCTGCTGCGGGCCGTTCGCGCGCTGCCGCCGCCCGGAGGCGGGCGGATCCTCCTCGCCCGGTTGTCGGTGCTGCGTCAGTAGGCGTGCGCCGGCCGCCCCGTGTCCGCGCTCCGGCGCGGGCGGGACGGCCGTCGCGACGTCCTGCTCACCCACACCCACCGCACGAGGTGCACTCCGTCATGCGCACACCCACCCGTCGTACCGTGCTCGGCGCGGCGCTCGCCGCCGCCGGCACCGGTCTGCTCGCCGCCTGTTCCGCCGATCCGATGAAGGGCATGGACCATGGGGGCGCCGCCCCCACCACCCCGGGCGGCTTCGTCGCCCCCGGCGGCCCCGAGGTCGCCGCCGCCGAGGCGCGGCGAGGGCCCGGGCCGGAGCGCAAGGTCGCGCTCACCGCCACCGAGACGACGCTCGACCTGGGCGGCCGCACCGTCCGCAGCTGGGCGTACGGCGACCGCCTGCCCGGCCAGGAGGTGCGCGCCACGGTCGGCGAGACGCTCGCCGTCAGTCTCGCCAACCACCTGCCGCAGCCCACCTCGTTGCACTGGCACGGCCTCGCGCTGCGCAACGACATGGACGGCGTGCCCGGGCTCACCCAGGACGCGGTGCGGGCGGGCGCCGGCTTCGAGTACCGCTTCGCGCTCGCCCACCCGGGGACGTACTGGTTCCACCCGCACTCCGGTGTCCAGCAGGACCGCGGCCTGTACGCGCCGCTGATCGTCGAGGACCCGAGGGAGCCGCTGCGCTACGACAAGGAGTGGGTCGTCGTCCTGGACGACTGGGTGGACGGGGTCGACGGCAGCACCCCGGACGCCGTGCTCGCCGAACTCGCCCGGGGCATGGGCGCGATGGACCACGCGGGGATGGACCACTCGGCGACGGGCGGCCACGACATGGCGGCCATGGGCGGCACTCCGACCGGCACCCCGAGCACCGCCCCGCCCACCGCCGCCGGCCCGTCCCGGATGCTGATGGGCGCCCGCAGCGCGCTGCTCGGCGGCGACGCGGGCGACGTCGGCTACCCGTTCCACCTGGTCAACGGCCGGCTCGCCACCGCGCCCGAGACCTTCACCGCCAAGCCCGGCGACCGGGTCCGGATCCGGCTGATCAACGCGGGCGGCGACACCGCCTACCGGGTCGCGCTGGGCGGCCACGAGCTGACCGTCACCCACACCGACGGCTTCCCGGTCGAGCCGGCCACCACCCAGGCGCTGCTGCTCGGCATGGGCGAGCGCTACGACGTGCTGGTGACCGTCCAGGACGGCGTGTTCCCGCTGACCGCGCTCGCCGAGGGCAAGAACGCCGCCGCACTCGCCCTGCTGCGCACCGGCGGCGGCGCCGCGCCGGACGCCTCGGTGCGCCCGGCGGAGCTGGACGGCAGGCTGCTCGGCGCGGCACAGCTCAAGGCCGACCCGAGCGTGCGGCTGCCCGCCAGGGCGCCGGACCGGACGGTGCGGCTGGAGATCACCGGCGGCATGGCGAAGGCCGACTGGGCGTTCAACGGCCGCCGGTACGACCCGGCGCAGCGCTACCCGGTGGCGGCGGGGGAGCGGGTCCGGCTGGAGTTCCGCAACACCACGAGCATGTGGCACCCCGTCCACCTGCACGGCCACACCTTCGCGCTGCCCGGTGACGGGCCCCGCAAGGACACCGCGATCGTGCTGCCGGGCGCGACGCTCGCCGTCGACTTCGACGCCGACAATCCGGGCCTGTGGATGGTGCACTGCCACAACGTCTACCACGCGGAGACGGGCATGATGACCGTCCTCGGCTACCGGGCCTGACCTTCGCGGCACGCGGCGTCGGGGCGGGGGAGCGGCCCTGTCCCGACGCCGCGCGGCCGGCCCGTCGGCGCCCGGCCGCGGGCGCACTGCCACCGGGCGCACCACCCGCCGCGACCTGCGGAGCAATGACGTTTTCTTAACGCGGGGCGATGACGCGTCCTTAACGCCGGTCGCATAGCCTGTCGCACTGCCGTCGCCCGACGGCGCTTTTACGGGGTCTTTAACAAGAGGTGCAAGGTGGTTTCGTCGGGTTCGACGGAGGCGGCGACGGCGGAACCGTCGTCGGCGCGAATACGGTTGCGCGGCTGGCTGCTGGAGGACGTGTCGGCGGACAAGCCGGCCACCGGGGAGGCCGGCCAGGACGGTTCGCAGGGCGGCGCGCAGGTGGGGGACTCCGGTGCGCACAAGGGCCAGCGCTGGTGGCGGGTGATGTGCCTGACCGGCCTGGACTACTTCTCCACGCTCGGCTACCAGCCGGGCATCGCCGCGCTGGCCGCGGGCGTGCTGTCGCCGATCGCGACGATCGTGCTGGTGATCGTCACCCTGCTGGGCGCGCTGCCGGTCTACCGGCGGGTCGCGCAGGAGAGCCCGCGCGGTGAGGGCTCGATCGCGATGCTGGAGCGGCTGTTGTCGTTCTGGAAGGGCAAGCTGTTCGTCCTGGCGCTGCTCGGCTTCGCGGCGACGGACTTCCTCATCACGATCACCCTGTCGGCCGCCGACGCGAGCGCGCACCTGGTGGAGAACCCGCACCTGACCAGCGTCCTCGGCGGCAAGCAGGTGCTGATCACGCTGATCCTGGTCGCGCTGCTCGGCGCGGTGTTCCTGAAGGGCTTCAGCGAGGCGATCGGCCTGGCGGTGGCCCTGGTCGCGGTCTACCTGGTGCTGAACGTGGTCGTGGTGGCCGTCGGCATCTGGAAGATCATCGAGGCGCCGCACGTGGTCACGGACTGGACCAGTGCGCTGACCGCCCAGCACGGCAACCCGGTGATCATGGTGGGCGTGGCGCTGGTGGTCTTCCCGAAGCTGGCGCTCGGCCTGTCCGGCTTCGAGACCGGTGTCGCCGTGATGCCGCACATCGAGGGGGACCCGGACGACACCGAGGAGAAGCCCACCGGCCGGATCCGCGGCACCCGCAAGCTGCTCACCACGGCCGCCGTGATCATGAGCTGCTTCCTGATCACCACCAGCTTCATCACCACCCTGCTGATCCCGGCCGACCAGTTCAAGCCCGGCGGCGACGCGAACGGCCGCGCCCTCGCCTACCTGGCCCACGAGTACCTGGGCGGCACCTTCGGCAGCGTCTACGACCTGTCCACCATCGCCATCCTCTGGTTCGCCGGCGCCTCCGCCATGGCGGGCATGCTCAACCTGCTGCCGCGCTACCTGCCCCGCTACGGCATGGCCCCGCACTGGGCCCGCGCGGTGCGGCCGATGGTGATCGTGCTGACCCTGATCGGCTTCCTGGTCACCTGGCTGTTCGACGCCAATGTGGACGCCCAGGGCGGCGCGTACGCGACCGGTGTGCTGGTGCTGATCAGTTCGGCGGCCATCGCCGTCACCATCGCCGCGTACAAGGCGAAGCAGCGGGGCTGGACCACCGCCTTCGCGATCATCGCGGCGATCTTCCTGTACACCACCGTGCTGAACTGCCTGGAGCGGCCGGACGGTCTGAAGATCGGTGCCTGCTTCATCGCCGGCATCATCCTGGTCTCGCTGCTCTCCCGGCTGCGCCGCGCCTTCGAGCTGCGCGTCACCGACGTGGTGCTGGACGACGTGGCGGAACGTTTCGTCAGGGACTACGCGCACCGCCCGCTGCGGCTGATCGCCAACGAGCCGACCCACCGCGACGTCGCCGAGTACCGCGACAAGATCCGCCAGATCCGCGCCGACAACGACATCCCCGGTGAGGACGACCTGGTCTTCGTCGAGGTGACCGTCCGGGACGCCTCCGACTTCGAGACCGAGCTGACCGTGCGCGGCGAGGTGCTGCACGGCCGCTACCGGGTGCTGACGCTGGAGAGCTCCAGCATCCCGAACGCGATCGCCGCGCTGGCCCTCACCATCCGGGACCGCACCGGGCAGCAGCCGCACCTCTACTTCGAGTGGACCGAGGGCAACCCCTTCGCCCAGTTCCTGCGGTTCTTCCTGTTCGGCCAGGGCGAGGTGGCCCCGGTCACCCGCGAGGTGCTGCGCGAGGCCGAACCCGACCGCAGCCGCCGCCCGCGCGTCCACGTCGGCTGACGCTCCGCCGCACAACGTCGTCGGCCCGCCCGGTCCTGTGC
>NZ_JBHWIJ010000364.1:0-7814 GCF_042732255.1 Kitasatospora sp. NPDC059803
CCGGGCCGCCCCGGGGGCGCCCCGGCGGGGGGGCCCGCGCCCCCCCCCACCGCCCGCGGGCCCCGGGGCCCCCAACCCCCCGGGGGGGCCCGTCCATTCCGTCCGTGGACGGCGAACTGACCGGGGGTCAGGATCCGACCGGGGTCAGTCCTCCTCGGCCAGGGTCAGCTCGACGCCGCCGGTGAAGCCGGCCGCCGCGTTGTAGATGAACGCCGAGAGCGTGGACAGCGCCGTCAGCAGGACGACGTCGACCACGGCGATCAGCGAGGTGAAGGTCATCACCTTGCCGAAGCCCACGTAGTCCATCAGGTTGAGGCCGCCGGCGCTGTCCGAGCCGGTGACGTCCTTGAGGGTCTTGGTCAGCGAGTCGAAGACGCCGAGCGAGTCCAGCGTCATCCACAGCACCGCCGCGGCCACGATGATGATGATCCCGACCGCCAGCGACAGCAGGAAGCTGACCTTCATCACCGACCACGGGTCGACCTTGGTCACCCGCAGCCGGGCCTTGCGGGTCCGGCCGAGGCCGACACCGGCGGCCGCCGCGGGGGCGGCCGGGGCGGCCGGTCGGCGCGCCGCGCCCGGGACGGGCGTGCCGCCGGGCGGGGTGTTGCCGCTGGTCCGGGTGCCCCGGGCCGGGGTCGGCTGCCCCTTGGCATAGGTGGTCGGCTGCGAGAATCCGCTCGCGCCCGGCGCCGGAGCGCCCGGCGGCGGGGGCGTCTGCCCGCCGTAGGTCGCGCCGCCCTGCCCCGCCCCGCCGACCGGTGGCATCAGCGAGGTGGACGCGGCCGAGTGCTCGGCCGGCGGCTGCTGCGCGCCGTACCCACCCCCGCCCTGCGCGCCCGGACGGCCGCCGGAGGGCCCTCCCGCAGCACCCGTGGCTCCACTCACCTGGTCCTCCCGCACTTCCCACCAGGACGGCGGCACCGTCCTGCTTCGTCACTCGTCATCCAGCGCCCGGCGGGATTGCCCGGAACTGGTGGGCGGCCGGTGCCGCCACGCCCTCTATCAGGACGCGACGGCACCGGCCCGTGGTTCGGTTCAGACCTCGGCGTCGCCGCCAGCCGTCGTCTCCGCACCCTCAGCCGTTTCGGTGGACGCGGTGTCCGCGACCTCGTCCTCCACCGTCTCCTCGTCCTCGGCTTCCGCGTTGCGGGCCATGCCCACGACCGCGTCGCGCTTACCGAGGTTGATCAGTTGGACGCCCATGGTGTCACGTCCGGTTTCACGAACTTCGGAAACCCTTGTGCGGATCACCCCACCCGAAAGGGTGATCGCCATGATCTCGTCGGTGTCGTCGACCACGAGCGCGCCGACCAGGGAGCCCCGGCCCTCGACGATCTTCGCCGCCTTGGTGCCGTAGCCGCCACGCCCCTGGACACGGTACTCGTCCACGGCCGTGCGCTTGGCGTACCCGCCGTCGGTCGCGGTGAACACGTACGTTCCCGGGCGGACGACGTTCATCGAGAGCATTTCGTCGTCCTCGCGGAAGGCCATGCCCTTGACGCCGGAGGTGGCGCGGCCGGTGGGCCGCAGCGCGTCGTCGGTCGCGGTGAAGCGGATCGACTGGGCCTTCTTGGAGACCAGCAGCAGGTCGTCCTCGGCGGAGACCAGCTCGGCGCCGATCAGCTCGTCGTCCCGGCCCTCCTCGTCCTGGCGCAGGTTGATCGCGATCAGGCCGCCGGAGCGCGGGGAGTCGTAGTCCTTCAGCGCGGACTTCTTCACCAGGCCGGCCCGGGTGGCGAGGACCAGGTAGGGCTTGTCCTCGTAGGTGCGCACGGCCATCACCTGGGCGATGTGCTCATCCGGCTGGAAGGCCAGCAGGTTGGCCACGTGCTGGCCGCGGGCGTCGCGCCCGGCGTCCGGGAGCTCGTAGCCCTTGGCGCGGTAGACCCGGCCCTTGTTGGTGAAGAACAGGATCCAGTTGTGGGTCGTCGTCACGAAGAAGTGGTCGACGATGTCGTCCTGCTTGAGCTGCGCTCCGCGCACGCCCTTGCCGCCGCGCTTCTGCGAGCGGTAGAGGTCGGAGCGGGTCCGCTTGACGTAGCCGCCACGGGTGATCGTGACGACGATGTCCTCCTCGGCGATGAGGTCCTCGATCGAGAGGTCGCCGTCGGACGGGATGAGGGTGGAGCGCCGCTCGTCGCCGTACTTCTCGACGATCGCGGTGAGCTCCTCGGAGATGATCTCCCGCTGGCGGGTCGGCGAGGCCAGGATCGCGTTGTACTCGTCGATCTTGCGCTGCAGCTCGTCGTGCTCGTCCATGATCCGCTGGCGCTCCAGGGCGGCCAGGCGGCGCAGCTGCATCTCCAGGATGGCGTTGGCCTGGAGCTCGTCGATGGAGAGCAGCCCCATCAGGCCGGTGCGGGCCGCGTCGGCGCTCGCCGAGGCCCGGATCAGCGCGATGACCTCGTCGATCATGTCCAGGGCGCGCAGCAGGGCGCGCAGGATGTGGGCGCGCTCCTCGGCCTTGCGCAGCCGGAAGGTGGTGCGCCGGACGATGACCTCGACCTGGTGGTTGACCCAGTGCCGGATGAAGGCGTCCAGCGACAGCGTGCGCGGCACGCCGTCGACCAGGGCCAGCATGTTGGCGCCGAAGTTGGTCTGCAGCTCGGTGTGCTTGTAGAGGTTGTTCAGCACGACCTTGGCGACGGCGTCGCGCTTGAGCACGACCACCAGGCGGGTGCCGGTGCGGGACGAGGACTCGTCGCGGACGTCGGCGATGCCGGCGACCCTGCCGTCCTTGACCAGGTCGGCGATCTTCAGCGCGAGGTTGTCCGGGTTGACCTGGTACGGCAGCTCGGTGATCACCAGGCACTGGCGGCCCTGGATCTCCTCGACCTCGACCACGGCGCGCATGGTGATCGAGCCGCGGCCGGTGCGGTAGGCGTCGTCGATCCCGCGGTGGCCGACGATCAGCGCGCCGGTGGGGAAGTCGGGGCCCTTGATCCGCTCGATCAGGGCTTCGAGCAGCTCCTCGTTGGAGGCGTCCGGGTGCTCCAGCGCCCAGAGCGCGCCGGAGGCGACCTCGCGCAGGTTATGCGGCGGGATGTTGGTGGCCATGCCGACCGCGATGCCGGTGGCACCGTTGACCAGCAGGTTGGGGATGCGCGCGGGCAGGACGGTCGGCTCCTGCGAGCGGCCGTCGTAGTTGGACGCGAAGTCGACGGTGCCCTCGTCGATGTCGCGCATCATCTCCATGGCGAGCGGCATCATCTTGCACTCGGTGTAGCGCATGGCCGCGGCCGGGTCGTTGCCCGGGGAGCCGAAGTTGCCGTTGCCGTCCACCAGCGGCATCCGCAGCGACCACGGCTGGGCCAGGCGCACGACGGTGTCGTAGATGGAGGTGTCGCCGTGCGGGTGGTAGTTGCCCATGACGTCGCCGACGACGCGGGCGCACTTGTAGTAGCCCTTCTCGGGGCGGTACCCGCCGTCGTACATCGCGTAGAGCACGCGTCGGTGCACCGGCTTGAGGCCGTCACGGACCTCGGGGAGCGCCCGGCTGACGATCACGCTCATCGCGTAGTCGAGGTACGAGCGCTGCATCTCGGTCTCGAGCTCGACCGGCTCGATCCGCATGGTCACCTGGGCGGTGGCCTCGGCGGCTGTGGGGGTCTCGGGCTGTTCGCCTTCGGGACGGTTGTCGTCGACCACTGGTGGTCAGTTTCCTTTCACGCGGACTGGTACGTGGTTTCGCTGCCGGTCGGGCGGCGTCACACGTCCAGGAAGCGGACGTCCTTGGCGTTGCGCTGGATGAAGGAGCGGCGTGCCTCGACGTCCTCGCCCATCAGCACGGAGAACAGCTCGTCGGCGCGAGCGGCGTCCTCCAGGGTGACCTGGAGCAGCAGCCGGTGCTCGGCGTCCATGGTGGTGACCCGGAGCTCCTCGGCGTTCATCTCGCCGAGGCCCTTGAAGCGCTGGATCGCGTCGTCCTTGGGCAGCCGGCGCCCGGCCTCGACCCCGGCCGCGATGACCGCGTCGCGCTCGCGGTCCGAGTAGGCGTACTCGAAGTCGTCCTTGCCCCACTTGATCTTGTACAGCGGCGGCATGGCGAGGTAGACGTACCCGGACTCGACCAGCGGCCGCATGAAGCGGAACAGCAGGGTGAGCAGCAGGGTGCGGATGTGCTGCCCGTCGACGTCGGCGTCCGCCATCAGGACGATCTTGTGATAGCGGAGCTTGGAGTCGTCGTAGTCCTCCTGGATGCCGCAGCCGAAGGCCGAGATCAGCGCCTGGACCTCGGTGTTCTGCAGCACCTTGTCGATCCGGGCCTTCTCGACGTTCAGGATCTTGCCGCGGATCGGCAGGATGGCCTGGGTGCGCGGGTCGCGGCCCTGCTTGGCCGAGCCGCCGGCGGAGTCACCCTCGACGATGAAGATCTCGCACTCGGCCGGGTCCTTGGACTGGCAGTCGGAGAGCTTGCCCGGCAGCGAGGCGGACTCCAGCAGGCCCTTGCGGCGGGTGAGGTCGCGGGCCTTGCGGGCGGCGACGCGCGCGGTGGCGGCCTGGATGGACTTGCGGATGATGTCCGAGGCCTCGTTGGGGTTGCGGTCCAACCAGTCGTTGAGGTGCTCGTGGACGACCTTCTGGACGAAGGTCTTCGCCTCGGTGTTGCCGAGCTTGTCCTTGGTCTGGCCCTCGAACTGCGGCTCGCCGAGCTTGACCGAGATGATCGCGGTCAGGCCCTCGCGGATGTCCTCGCCGGAGAGGTTGTCGTCCTTCTCCCGGAGCAGCTTCTTGTCCCGCGCGTAGCGGTTGACCAGGCCGGTCAGCGCCGCGCGGAAGCCCTCCTCGTGGGTACCGCCGCCGTGCGTGTGGATGGTGTTGGCGAAGCTGTAGACCCCCTCGGTGTAGGAGGAGTTCCACTGCATCGCGATCTCCACCGAGATCGCCCGGTCCTTGTCCTCCGCCTCGAAGTCGATCACCGAGGGGTGGATCACCTCGCCCTTGCGGGAGTTGAGGTGGGCGACGAAGTCGGCGATGCCGCCGTCGTACTTGTACGTGACGGTGAGCGGCTTGCCCTCCTCGTCCACGTGCTCGGGGCGCTCGTCGGTCAGCGAGATGGAGAGGCCCTTGTTGAGGAAGGCCATCTCCTGGAAGCGCCGGGACAGCGTCTCGAAGGAGTAGACCGTGGTCTCGAAGATCTCCGGGTCGGCCCAGAAGGTGACGGTCGTACCGGTCTGCTCGGAGCCCTCGTGCGTGGCCAGCGGCGCGGTCGGCGCACCGGCCTTGTACTCCTGGGTGAAGCGCGAGCCGTCGCGGTGGATCTCCACCGCCAGGCGGGTGGACAGCGCGTTCACGACCGAGACGCCGACACCGTGCAGACCGCCGGAGACGGCGTAGCCGCCGCCGCCGAACTTGCCGCCGGCGTGCAGGACGGTGAGCACGACCTCGACGGCCGGCTTCTCCTGGCCGGGGACGATGTCGACCGGGATGCCACGGCCGTTGTCCACCACCCGGACCCCGCCGTCGGCGAGGAGCGTGACGTCGATGGTGTCGGCGTACCCGGCCATCGCCTCGTCGACGGAGTTGTCCACCACTTCCTGCACCAGGTGGTGCAGGCCCCGCTCGCCGGTGGAGCCGATGTACATGCCGGGGCGCTTGCGGACGGCGTCGAGGCCTTCCAGCACCTGGATGTTGCTACCGGTGTAGGAAGCCTGGTCGGTCTGGTCTGGGGTCTGGCTGGGGTTGCCGGAATCGGCCACGAAGCGCCCTCTCTGGCACAGCACGGGCCGCATTCCCGCCCCGTGTGGGCGGGCGTGCGACCACGGCGTTTAGACTCGGTTGCCACTAGCAACAGTGTTTGGCTCTCAGTCTACCGGTACGACTGACAGAGATGGGCGTTTGGCAGCCCTTGAAGGCAGATATGCCGCCCTGAATCCCCTCTGGACATGTCCCGATACTCGCCCGGGGGGCCCAGAGCGCCTGGAAGGGCTGTCAGGGGTTCCGGAAGATCGTGGTCCGCTCCACGCCCTCGACGGCGGGCCGGCAACCCGGTCAGCCCCAGGTGTCGCCCGGCCCCTTGCTTCCCGGAGCGCGCAGCCGGCCGTAGCCGCGGGCGGGCGCCGCCGGGCCCAGCACCTTGATGGTGCGGACCGTGCCGTGGCCCAGCTCATGGTTCAGGCGGGCCACCAACTGCCTTGCCAGCCACCGTAGTTGGGTGGCCCATGCGGTGGAGTCGCACTGCACGGTGAGCACCGCGGCGGCGTCGTCGTAGGAGGAGGGGTGGCAGTGCGCGGCGATGTCCGGGCCGACGATCTGGGGCCAACGGCCCATCACCCCGCCGACCGCGGCCGAGGACTCCCAGCCCCGTTCGGTCAGCAGCCGGTTCAGCGCCGCCCCCAGCGGGACCGGGTCGCGGCCGTCCGACCGGGCTCCGCTGCGCAGGCCGTGCCGCTTCGCCTCACGCTTCTCCCGGACCTGCTCGCCGCGCTGCCGCGCCTGGGCCCGGGCCGCCCGCAGCGCCGAGCGGGCGAGGTCGGCGCCGGTCGGCGCCGCGTCGCCCGGCTGGGGGGAGTGCTCCGCCGGCTCGCTCACGGCGATCTCCTTTCCCCAGCCTGTGGACAACGGTCGCGGACGCGCGCCGGTGAGCCGTCCAGCCTACGGGAGTGCCCGGACGGCGGTTGCGAAGGTGCGGGGGGAGTCAGGCGTCGATCCGGCGGACGGCGCCGTCGGCGACCGCGAACCGGGCGCCGGCCAGCGCCTTCGGCACGTCCTCGGCGACCGCCGCGGTGACCAGCACCTGCTCGCCGTCGGCCACCAGTTCGGCCAGCCGGTCCCGGCGGGCCGCGTCCAGCTCGGCGAACACGTCGTCCAGGATCAGCACCGGCTCGCCGCCGTCGGCGCGCAGCAGCTCGTACGAGGCCAGCCGCAGCGCCAGCGCGAACGACCAGGACTCGCCGTGGCTCGCGTAGCCCTTGGCGGGCAGCGGGCCGAGGCTGAGCACCAGCTCGTCGCGGTGCGGGCCGACCAGGGTGATGCCGCGGTCCACCTCCTGCTTGCGGACCGTCGCCAGCGCGTTCAGCAACTGCTCCTCGGCCTGCTCGCGGCTGGTCGGCAGCCCGCCCTCGAAGGAGCTGCGGTACTCCAGGACGGTGTCGCCGCCGCCCGGGGCCAGCTGCCCGTACGCGGCCGCCACCAACGGCTGGAGGGAAGCCACCAGCTGGATCCGGAAGGCCGTCAACTCGGCTCCGGCCCTTGCCAGATGGCCGTCCCAGACCTCCAGGGTGGAGAGGTCGGCGCCCTTGCCGCCACCGGCCCGGCGGGCCATCGCGGCGGTCTTCAGCAGGGCGTTGCGCTGCTTGAGGACCCGCTCGTAATCCTGCCGGACCCCGGCCAGCCGGGGGGCCCGGGCGGTCAGCAGCTCGTCCAGGAAACGGCGGCGCTCACCCGGGTCGCCCTTGACCAGACTGAGGTCCTCGGGGGCGAACAGGACAGTCCGCAGCAGGCCCAGCACGTCGCGCGGGCGGACGTTGTCGGAGCGGTTGATCCGGGCCCGGTTGGCCTTGCCCGGGGTCAGCTCCAGCTCGACCAGGGTGGTGCGGCCGCGGTCCACCACCGAGGTGCGGACCACCGCCCGCTCGGCGCCCAGCCGGATCAGCGGGGCGTCGGTGGCGACCCGGTGGCTGCCCAGTGTGGCGACGTAGCCGATCGCCTCGACCAGGTTGGTCTTGCCCTGGCCGTTGGGCCCGACGAAGGCCGTCACGCCCCGGTCGTGGGGAACCTCGACCCCGGCGTACGACCGGAACTCGGCGAGCGACACAATCGCGTCGTGCATTGCGGTGGACTGCGCGCGCCGTCAGGGGTGGTGGGGGGTA
>NZ_JBHWIJ010000365.1:0-7205 GCF_042732255.1 Kitasatospora sp. NPDC059803
CCGGGCGCTCGCCGCCGAGCAGCGCACCGCCGCCCTGCTCGCCACCGAGCAGCGCCTCTCCGACCTGCTCTCCCTGACCCCCGCACCCACCGACTGGAGCGACGACGGGTCAGGGGCCGAGGAGGACGCCGGCTTCCTCACCCCCGCCGTCCTCGACCGCAACGCCGAGTACCTGCGCGAACTCCTCGACGAGTCCATCGCCACCGCCGAACGCACCCTGTTCGACCTGCGCACCGCCGCCGCCGACGACTCCCGCATCCTCGCCGCCCTCGGTGACGGCGGACTGCTGCCGCCCGGCCCGGACGTCCTGGCCACCGTCGAGTACCTCGCCGAGCACGGCATCCCCGCCCTGCCGGGCTGGCGCTACCTCGCCCAGTCCGTCGACCCGGCCGACCACGAGGCGATCCTCGCCGCCCGCCCCGAACTCGTCGACGGCGTCGTCGTCACCGACCCGGCCTCGCTGGAGCGGGCCCGCGAGGCCCTGCAGGCCGCCGCCCTGCTGCCCCGCTCCACCGTCGCCGTCGGCGCCGCCGCCTCCCTGATCGCCCCGATCACCGACCAGCCCGCGTTCTTCCTGGTGCCGCCGAACCCGGCCATGCACGACGAGTCCGCCGCCGACGACGAGCGCCGCGAACTGCGCGCCCGGGCGAGCGCCCGCGAGGAGCACATCCGCGAACTCGCCGCCCGCCTCGGTGCCGACCGCGCCCTCGCCGCCCGCCTCGCCTCCTGGCACGCCAGCTGCCCGCCCGGCACCCTCGCCGAACTCGCCGCCGCCGCCGAGGCCGCCCGCGAGCACGCCGAGCAGGCCGCCGCCGCCCTGGCCACCCTGCGCGCCGACCACGACGAGGCCGAGACCGACCACGCCGCCGCGGCCGCCGCCCACGAGGAGCACCGCGAGGCCGCCCAGCGCGCCCGCCGCCGCGCCGACGCCCTCTCCGGCCTCGCCTTCCGGCTGCGCGAGCGCGCCAACTGGGCGCGCCGCCAGCGCGAACTCGCCGAGGACGCCGCCGAGTGCGACCGCCGCCAGGCCGTCTGCGCCGAACGCGCCCGCACCTGCGACGAGGACCGCCGCGCCGCCCAGCGCGCCGCCGACGACGCCCGCCGCACCGCCCGTACCGTGCGCGCCGAACGCGCCGAGATCCCCGCCGCCGAGCAGGCCGACGAGCCCTCCGAGTCGGCCCCCGCCGCACTGCCCGCCCTGCGCGAGGCCTACCGCGCCGCCTCCCAGCTGTACGAGAAGGTCGGCGTCGGCGCCGACCTGCGCGCCGAGCAGGCCCGCGCCGAGGGCGACGAGGCCGCCGCCGCGACCGAACTCGACCGCCTCACCAACAAGGTCCGCACCCGCGCCGAGGAACTCCTCGGCAGCCCCGACGGCGCCGACGGCCCGGCCCGCCAGGCCGCGGCCGCCCGCGCCGAGGACCTGGTCGCCACCATCGAGGCCCGCTCCGCCGCCGCCAGCGAGCAGCTCGGGCGCCTGCGCGGCGAGGCCGAGCGCTCCGCCCCCGCCGACGGCGAGGCGCACACCGAACTGCCCGAGGACCTCGTCCCCGCCGACCCCGAGCACGCCCAGGTCCTGCTGCGCACCGCCACCAGCCGGCTCGCCGAACGCCGGGAGGCCCTGGACGCCGCCCACACCGCGCACGCCGACCTGCAACGCACCTTCGACGCCGCCCAGTCGGCCGCCGCCGACTTCGACGAACTCGCCGGCCAGCTGCGCGACGGCCTGCGCGAGCAGCAGGAGGACGACGGCCAGTCCGCCGAGCCCTACCTCGGCTCACTGCCGGAGGCGCGCGGCACCGCCGCCGAGGCCCGCCGCGCCCTGCGCACCGCCGCCGGCGAGCTGTCCTCCGCCGAACTCGCCGTCCGCGACGCCTCCGACGCCCTCGTCCGGCACGCCAACGCCGCCCGCTACGAGGCCGTCCGCACCCCCGCCCGCCAGCAGATCCGCGAACTGCCCGCCGCCGCGCTGCCCGAGCACGCCGCCGCCTGGGCCGCCGCCTTCGCGCCCCGGCTGCGCGTGCTGACCGACGAACTCGCCCAGCTGGAGCGCAACCGCGGCTCGATCGTCGACCGCCTGCGCGGCCTGGTCGAGTCCTCGCTCACCACCCTGCGCGCCGCCCAGCGGCTCTCCCGGCTGCCCGAGGGCCTGGGGGAGTGGTCCGGCCAGGAGTTCCTGCGGATCCGCTTCGAGGACCCGGACCACGCCACCCTGGTCGAGCGCCTGGGTGAGGTCATCGACGAGGCCACCCGCGCCGCCGTCCGCAAGAACAGCGACCTGCGCCGCGACGGCATGTCCCTGCTGCTGCGCGGGGTCGCCGCCGCGATGGGCCCGAAGGGCGTCAGCGTCGAGATCCTCAAGCCGGACGCGGTGCTGCGCGCCGAGCGGGTCGGCGTCGGCCAGATGTCCGACGTCTTCTCCGGCGGCCAGCTGCTCACCGCCGCCATCGCGCTGTACTGCACGATGGCCGCGCTGCGCGCCAACGACCGCGGCCAGTCCCAGCTGCGGCACGCCGGCACGCTGTTCCTGGACAACCCGATCGGCCGCGCGAACGCCACCTACCTGCTGGAGCTCCAGCGGGCCGTGGCCGATGCGCTCGGCGTCCAACTGATCTACACCACCGGCCTGTTCGACACCACCGCGCTCGCCGAGTTCCCGCTGGTCATCCGGCTGCGCAACGACGCCGACCTGCGGGCGGGCCTCAAGTACATCTCGGTCGAGGAGCACCTGCGCCCCGGTCTGCCCGCCCCGCAGGACCCGGACGGCCCGGCCATCCACGGCGAGATCACCGCCACCCGGATGTTCAAGCGTCCGGCCGAGGTTCCGGCGCAGTCCTCAACTGACTAGCGTGGCGTGCATGCTGACGATCGCGCACTTCAGTGACATCCACCTCGGGCAGGAGCACCGCCGGGACGGCGGCAGGCGCGCCCGGCGGCGGGCCGGGCAGGTGATGGCGTACCTCGACGCCCTGCCCGGCCCGCTGGACGCCGTGCTCGTCACCGGGGACCTCGCCGACCACGGCCTGCCCGCCGAGTACGAGCAGGTGGCCAAGGTGCTGGACTCCCGGTACCCGGTGCTCATTTGCCCCGGCAACCACGACCGCCGGGCGCCCTACCGGGAGGTGCTGCTCGGCGAGGCCCCCGCGGACGGCCCGGTCAACCGGCTGCACCGACTGCCCGGCGCCGACGTGCTGATGCTGGACTCCTCGATCCCCGGCCGCGATGACGGCCTGCTGGACGAGGAGACGCTGGCCTGGCTGGACGCCGAACTGGCGGCCGGCCGCGCCGACCTGCCGGCGCTGGTGGCCTTCCACCACCCGCCGGCCGTCCTGCACCTGCCGAACGTCGACCCGATCCGCCAGTTCGGCGAGGAGGCGCTGGGCGCGGTGCTGGCCCGGCACCCCCGGGTGGCCGGCCTGCTCTGCGGCCACTCCCACACCGGCGCCGCCACCACCTTCGCCGGACTGCCCCTGCTGGTCGCCCCGGGTGTGGTCTCCACCGTCACGCTGCCCTGCGAGGGCGGGCCCGGCATCTCCTTCACCCAGCCGCCGATGCTCGCCTTCCACGTCCTGGACGACACGGGCCGGCTCACCACCCACTACCGGGCCGTCCCGGAGGACTGATCCGCAGTGTCGGCCGCAGGTGTCCTACGCGGCCGGCAGTCGCGGCTGGCGCTGTGGCCCGCCGGGGCGGGGGAGCGGCCGGGCGGCCAGCGGGTCGGGCGCCCGGCTGCCCGCCATCGGGTGCGCGGAGCCGGGCGCGCGCTGCCGCTGGGCGGCGACCTGGCGCGAGATCAGGATCTCCAGCAGGCACCACATCGTGCCGAACACCCCGAGTCCCATCGCCATCAGCGCCGGCGTCATCAGCCAACTGTCCGCGTACGAGGCGAGCGTGGCGACGACCACGCCGACCAGGGTGAAGGACAGGCAGAGCACCGCCCGGACGGCGGCGGCGCGCACCTCGTCGGGCAGGCGGCGACGGCGGCGTGGCACGGACATCGATCGACCCCCAGGCGCGGACTCGGCGGCGGACACGGGACGGGCGCACGCGAAACGCGCCCCCTTGCCTCACTCTGCCCCGCCGAACCAGGACTATGCGTCCGAATCCACCGAACTGCCGTCAAAGCGCGTGATCCGGGCAGCCGGCAGCGGGCGGCCCGCCGCCGGGGGAGGTCAGCCCAACTGCTGGTTGAGCTCCTCCAGGGCGCCCGCCACGATCGTCCGCATGGCCTGCTCGGCCTGGACGGCGTCCCCGGCGCAGATCGCGTCGGCGACTTCGCGGTGCAGCCGGATCGCGTACGGCTCCGGCTGATGGGGCATCAGATGGTACTCGGTCCGCCCGGTGAGCACCGCCCCCACGGTGTCGCCGAGGTGGGCGAACATCTCGTTGCCGGAGGCGCGCAGCACGGTGGCGTGGAAGTCGATGTCGTGCCGGAGGAAGGTGGTGAGGTCGGCGGCCCGCGCCGATACGGTCAACTCCACGGCCAGTGAGCCGAGTTGGCGCCGGTCGTCGTCGCTCGCGTGCACCGCGGCGAGCGCGGCCGCGGCCGGTTCGACGGCCACCCGCAGCGAGCCGAGCGAACGCAGCTGGGCCGAGCGGTCCGCGCCGGCCAGCCGCCAGCGGATCACCAGCGGGTCGAAGACGTCCCAGAGCGACCTGGGCTGCACGGTGATCCCGACCCGCCGCCGGGACGCCACCAGGCGCATCCCCTCCAGGATCCGCACCGCCTCCCGGACGACCGTCCGGGACACCCCGAACCGCTCCTCCAGTTCCTCGCCGCGCAGTACCGCACCCTCGGGAATCTCCCCCGACGCGATCGCGGGCCCGAGCTCGTCAAGCAGCCGACCGGGCAGCCCCTGGATCTCCATCCGCCCAGCGTAGACGCCCGTCCCGCCGTCACCACCGGCGCGTACCGGGTCCCGCGCCCTGCGATCTACCCCACAGCTCAAAAGTATGACGATTTGGTTTCCACCACTTGAATACGTCATATCTTTGAGGCGATAGTGGCGGCCAGGCAACGAAGGAGCACCACCCATGGCTCTCAGCGTCGAGAACCACGACTTCCCGGCAGTGACACCGGCGGGCCCTCTCACCATCGTGGTGATGGGCGTCTCTGGTGTCGGCAAGACCACCCTGGCCCGCCTGCTGGCCGAACGACTCGACCTCCCCTACGCGGAGGCGGACGACTTCCACCCGGCGGCCAACATCGCCAAGATGTCGGCCGGCATCCCGCTGGACGACGAGGACCGCGCCCCCTGGCTGCGCGCCGTCGGCGCCTGGCTCAAGGAGCGGGCCGAGGACGGCACCGGCGGCGTGGTCACCTGTTCGGCGCTGAAGCACCGCTACCGCGACACCCTGCGCGCGGCCTGCCCGGGTGCCTACTTCCTGCACCTCAGCGGCGGTCACGAGCTGGTCGAGGACCGGCTCGCCCACCGCACCGGCCATTTCATGCCGCCGTCGCTGCTCGACTCCCAGTACGCCGCCCTGGAACCCCTGGGCGCGCACGAGCGCGGCGCCGTCCTGGACGTCGGTCCGTCCCCCGAAGAACTCGTCGAGATGGCCGTGGCGTTGCTGCGGCCGGTCAATGGAGACCTCGCGTGAGTATGTCCCCCACTCTGCTCGCGGCCGCCCCACCGGCCCTGCCGCACACCAGCAGCGACTCCCAGTTGCTGATCGCGGTCCTGCTCAGCATCGGTGTGATCGTCCTACTGATCACCAAGCTGAAGCTGCATCCCTTCCTCGCCCTCACGCTCGGCTCCGGCCTGCTGGCCGCCGTCGCGGGCGCCCCGTTCGACAAGCTGCTCAACAGCTTCTCCACGGGCTTCGGCTCCACCGTGGCCGGCGTCGGCCTGCTGATCGGGCTGGGCGCGATGCTCGGCAAGCTGCTCGCCGACTCCGGCGGCGCCAACATCATCGCGGACACCGTGCTGGCCCGGTCGGGCAACAAGGCGCTGCCCTGGGCGATGGCGCTGATCGCCGCCGTCCTCGGCCTGCCGCTGTTCTTCGAGGTCGGCGTCGTCCTGCTGATCCCGATCGTGCTGCTGGTCGCCCGCCGCGGCAACGTGCCGCTGATGCGGATCGGCATCCCCGCGCTGGCCGGCCTGTCCGTGCTGCACGGCCTGGTGCCCCCGCACCCCGGCCCGCTGGTCGCCGTCGACGCCCTGAAGGCGGACCTCGGCATCACCCTGGCGCTCGGCCTGCTGATCGCCGTGCCCACCCTGATCGTGGCCGGCCCGCTGTTCTCCCGGCTGGCCGAGCGCTGGGTCGGCCCGCTGGAGATCCCGAAGGCCACCGCCCCCGAGGAGAGCGCCAAGCCCGAGCACACCCCGTCCTTCGGCGCGGTGCTGGCGACCATCCTGCTGCCGGTCGTGCTGATGCTCGGCAAGGCCCTGACCGACGTGGTGATCGACAACCCGAAGGCGTTGGGCCAGCGGGTGTTCGACTTCATCGGCTCGCCGCTGATCGCGCTGCTCGCCGCCACCCTGCTCGGCATGCTGACCCTCGGCAAGGCGGCCGGCTTCGACAAGGCGCGGATCTCCGACACCGTCGGCAAGTCGCTCGGCCCGATCGCCGGCATCGTGTTCATCGTCGGCGCCGGCGGTGGCTTCAAGCAGACCCTGATCGACGTGGGCGTCGGCAACGCGGTGAGCGAGTGGTCCAGCAAGTGGCACATCTCGGCGCTGCTGCTCGGCTGGCTGATCGCGGTGCTGATCCGCCTGGCCACCGGCTCGGCGACGGTCGCCACCATCACCGCCGCCGGCATCGTCGCCCCGCTCGCCGCCGACATGTCCTCCACCCACGCGGCCCTGCTGGTCCTGGCGATCGGCGCCGGCTCGCTCTTCCTGTCGCACGTCAACGACGCCGGCTTCTGGCTGGTGAAGGAGTACTTCGGGATGAGCGTCGGGCAGACGCTGAAGTCCTGGTCGGTGATGGAGACGGTGATCTCGGTCGTCGCCATCGCCCTGATCATGCCGCTCAGCCTGATCATCTAGGCCGGACAGCGCCTGAAGCCGCCGACATCCGCCGAGGGGGGGGGGCCCCCACCCGCCCGGTGAGCGCCCCCCGGGCGGGCCCCGCGCGCGGGGGCCCCCCCCCGCGCGCCCCCCCGGGGGGCGGGGGCCCCCGGGGCGGGGGGTGGGGGGGCTCGACGCCCCCCCCCGCCCCGGCCCCGCCGGCCCCCGCGACCACCGTGCTCACCGGCACCGCCT
>NZ_JBHWIJ010000365.1:7215-7731 GCF_042732255.1 Kitasatospora sp. NPDC059803
GGCGCGCCCCCCCCCCCGCGCCGCCCCCCCCCCCCGGGGCGTGCCCGACGGCCGGGGCCCAGCCCAGCGGCCCCGACAGCTACCGCAGCACGACCCGCCAACCGTCGCCGCCGTCGCGGCCGCCGGGCCGGAGCACCAGCTCCTTCACCTGCCCGGTGTCGTGGAAGGTCAGCACCACGGTCTGCCGCTCGGCAGGGTCGTCCTGGAAGTCGGCCGTGACGGCCCCCCGGGCGCCCCGTCCGTACTCGCGGACCCAGGCCGCCGAAGCGTCCCCGCTGTCCCCGTTGTCCCCGCCGTCCGAGGCGCCGAGCTCCGCCAGCCGCCCCTCGGCCCCTTCGGCGAGCCGCCACACCAGCTGCTGGACCACGCCGAGCGTGCCGGTGGACGGGTACCCCGTCACCCGCAGGTGCGGATGGGCGGCGTAGTCGGCCTTGTACGCCAGCTCGGCCTCCGAGGCCCCGCCGGAGCACCCGGTGAGCAGCGCGACCGCGAGGCCCGCCGCAGGCAGACCTGCGG